>JAFTUB010000054.1 GCA_017466495.1 Clostridia bacterium | reverse complement strand
TGCCCCACCGTTCCGGCTCCCTGGCCGCGCTGCTGAGCCGCTTCGCCGCACGGGGGCTGAATCTGACCAAGCTGGAATCCTCCCCCATCCCCGGACGGGATTTCGAGTTTATGTTCTGCATCGACCTGGATGCCCCCGTCCCGGAGGAGCTCCCGGGGCTGCTGAACGATATCGGAGATCAGGTGGAATCTCTGACGGTGCTGGGACTCTACCACGAACAGAAATAAGGATCACACAGCTTCGGAGGAAACCATGTTTTATTTGATCGGCAATCCCCTCGGCCACAGTTGGTCGGTACCCATTCACAACCGCCTGGCCGATTATTCCTATCAGCTTCGTCCTACCACCCCCGAGGAGCTGGATGGCTTCATGCGGGCGCGGGAATTTTCGGGGCTGAATGTCACCATTCCCCACAAAAAGGCGGTCATCCCCTACTGCGATGAACTGACTGATACCGCGCAGCGCATCGGCGCGGTGAATACCGTCTATTTTGAGGACGGCAAAATGATCGGCCACAACACCGACTACGCCGGCTTTGCTTATCTGGCAAAACGCACAGGAATCTCCTTTGCGGGACAGCGCGTCTTTATCCTCGGCAGCGGCGGCACCTCGCTCACCACCCGCGCTGTGGCGGAGGACGGAGGCGCAGCATCGGTTACTGTAGTATCCCGCAGCGGAGAGTTTGGCTATGACGATCTCTACGCCGTCGAGGGTGAATTTATTCTCATCAATACCACTCCCGTGGGGATGTATCCCAACACAGACGCATCCCCCGTTGATCTGGATCGCCTGCCCGGATGCCGCGGCGTGCTGGATGTGGTCTACAATCCCCGCCGTACCCGGCTGGTTCAGGCTGCCATGGCGCGGGGCATTCCCGCCGCCGGAGGACTTGCCATGCTGGTGGCTCAGGCCGCCTATGCCGCCGAGAAATTCCTCGGCCGCCCCGTCCCCGCTTCCGCCATTGAGGAAACCTTCGCCGCCATCACCCAGTCCTGCACCAACATCGTGCTCATCGGCATGCCGGGCAGCGGAAAATCCACTGTCGGCGCTGAGCTTGCTGCGCTGACGGGACGGGAACTGGTGGATACCGATGCCCGCATCGTAGAGCGGGAAGGAAAGAGCATCCCCGAAATTTTTGCCGAAGGGGGAGAGACCGCTTTCCGCGACGTTGAGTCAGCGGTCATTGCCGAGATCGGCCGCGAGCGCGGACTGATCATTGCCTGCGGCGGCGGTGCCGTTCTGCGGGAGGAAAACCGCCGCGCCCTGCGGCAGAACGGATGGGTCTGCCGTCTTTGCCGTCCCCTTGCTCAACTGGACACATCGGGGCGTCCGCTTTCGGGCGATATGGAAAAAATGAAGGCCATGGAAACCGTCCGCGGCCCCATTTATGCCGCCATGGCAGACCTGACGGCAGATAATATTTCTGTCCCAGGCGATACCGCCCGCGAAATTCTGACTGCGTTTTTACAATATATGGATTGATCACCAAAATTGCCCCTTTGCATTGTGCAAATCATGCAGTGCAAAGGGGCGATTTTTGTGAAAAACGCATATGTTATGATGGAAGTGTTCTATGATATAATACTCTTGGAGCAAAATGCTACCATCACAGACGTGGAGGACAGCGATGAAAAACTCTTTTTCTGCGGCGGCTGTTGCCGAAGCACTTGGCGTTTCCATCAACACTGTTTACCGCGCCATCAATCACAGCGGCCTGGTAAAATCCACCACACAGCAGCGCATTCTGGACTATATCCGCGAAAATTACCCCGACCGTCCCACCGAGACGAATCATAACGATACCCGCACCATCACCGTCCTGACCCAGATCAAGCCCAAGTACTACTGGCAGGAATCCATTGACGAGATGCGGGCCGCGCTGGAGGAGTATCCCTCGGGCGCCCTTCGGCTGCGCACGATTTTCTACGCAGGCGTGCGAAATGAAAATGCCCTCTGTGATGCCCTATCCCAGCTCAGCCCCGAGACTACCGATGCACTGATCGTAGTTCCCGTGGGAAGCGGGAAAGGAAGCAGCATTATCAAGCAGCTGGCAGAGCAGATCCCTGTGCTTGCTCTCTGCGACTACGGTGACTACGGCAGCCATTGTCTTGGCGTACATGGCGACGGCCGTGCCGAGGGAGAAGAAGCCGCCAACATGGTAGCCCTGTCCTCGGCCAAGACCAAGCGGGTCCTGATCCTGCGCAGTATGCACGACAGCAAACTGGTGGACGACCGTATCTCGGGCTTCCGCGACTGTTTGGCGAATCGCCCCGGCTGCAGTGTCGCCGACGAGCTGGATCTGAGCGACATCGTCAACGGCGATTACAATTACCATTCCACCCTGCCCGCCATGATCGCACGGCAGATCGCCGATTATTTCGCCGATCACCCGGGAGATGACATCAACTGCTTCTATATTTCCGACGGTCTCATCGCCCCGGTCTGCTCGGCGCAGATCAAGCTGGGCCGTCCCGATATCCGCTGCTTCGGCCACGAGCACAACGACATTGTGCAGCGCTTCTTTGAAAGCGGCATCAAGGGCGGATCGGTCCGCAGCGACATCCGGGCGCAAAGCCGCCTGGCTATCCGCATCATTGCAGACAAGCTGCTCTACGGCCGCGATCCCGAGAATCAAGTTTCCATTACTCCCTTTGAATCCTGCCTCATCGACAACTGATCCATCCGTTGCCGATCCGATGATATACGATATTATTTATGGAAAGGAAATATCCTATGACTGCAAACGCTTCTACTGTTCGTGTCGGTCTTCTTCCCCTGTATGTAGCGCTCTACGATGATTCGGTGCCCTTCCTCCGTCCCATCGTTGAGAATTACTACGCAGAGGCTGCCGATGCCCTGAGCAAGAAGGGCCTGGATGTCATGCGTGTTCCTGTCTGCCGCCTCAAGGATGAGTTCGCTGATGCGATCCGTGCCTTTGAGAACGCAGGGGTTGACTGCATCATCTCCCTCCACCTTGCTTATTCTCCCTCTCTTGAGTCCGCCGAGGTTGTGGCTGCTACCAAGCTTCCCCTCATCGTGCTGGATTCCACCGAGGCCTTCCGCTTCTCCCATCCCGACGAGATCCTGGCTAACCACGGTATCCACGGCGTGATGGATTTCTGCAACCTGCTCCGCCGCTACAAGAAGGACTACGCCATTGCCGCAGGTCACCTCTCCGAGGAAGGTCTGCTGGATCGCGTGGTTGAGCTGGCAAAGAGCGCGGTTGCCGCCAATGCACTCAAGGGGATGCGCGTTGCCTCCATCGGCGGTTCCTTCGCCGGTATGGGTGACTTCGTCGTTTCCGATGAGGAGCTGGCCGCATTCGGCATTGAGGTTGTCCGCCCTGCAGAGGGTGCCCTGGCCGCCTGCCGCGCTGCCGTTACCGATGCAGAGATCGAAGCCGAGATGGCTGCCGACCTGGCTGAGGGTGTTCGTCTCCCCGGCGACTACGGCAACTTCTCCCCCGAGATCCACGCCCGTTCCACCCGCGACTCCCTGGCGCTGCGCCACTGGCTCAACGATGAGAAGATCGACGCCTTCAGCGTAAACTTCCCCATGGTTGACAAGACCGGTCTGCGCACCATGCCCTTTATGGAGACCTGCCGCGCCATGGCCCGCGGCCTCGGCTACGCCGGTGAGGGTGATATTCTCACCGCCGCATTCTGCGGTGCTCTCCGCCGCGGCTTTACCGCCACCACCTTCGTGGAGCCCTTCTGCCCCGACTGGTCGGATAACCGCGTACTGCTGAGCCACATGGGCGAGGTCAACTACGGCTGCATCGACGGCCCCATTGAGCTGACCGAGTTCGAGTTCGTCTACGGCACCGCCGAGAACCCTGTTGTGGGCTTTGCCCATATGCGCGCCGGCGAGGCAGTTTACATCAACATCTACAACGACGGCGAGGGCTTCAATATGCTGCTCTCCCCCGTTACCATGGAGCATCCCGCAGGTGAAGATGCCTTTGCCGGCAAGATCCGCGGCTGGATGCGTCCCAAGATGCCCCTCGGCCGCTTCCTTGAGGGCCTGAGCGCTGTGGGTGCAACCCACCACAGCATCCTCGTTTATGACACCACTGTTGATGCTTTGGCATACTTCGGCCGTCTCTGCGGTCTGAAGACTTCCATTTTATAAATCAGTTGACCGAGACTACAGGTTAACAAAATTTTTCCACATCCAAGGAGGACACCATCATGGAAGAAAAGAAGATCAGACTTGGCGTATTTGGCTGCTACCGCGGCAGCGCAATCGCCGCCTGCGCCAAAATCGCCGGTGCTGAGATCGTAGCCGCCTGCGATTCCAACCCCAAGATGATTGAGCGCATCAAGCCCCACCTCGCTGAGGACGGCGTTATCTATGATAACTTTGATGAGTTCATCAATCACGAAATGGACGGCTGTATCGTCGCCAACTACTACTGCGAGCACGTTCCCTACGCGATCCGCCTGCTGGAGAAGGGCATCTCCGTTCTCTCCGAGTGCGCCGCTGCCATCACCATGGCACAGTGCGTTGAGCTGGTTCGCGCCGTTGAGGCCAGCACCGCGAAGTACATGCTGGTTGAGAACTATCCCTACTCTGCAGCTTGCCAGGAGCTGAAGCGCGTTTACCAGAGCGGTTCTCTCGGCCGCGTGGTCTACGCTGAGGGTGAGTACGTTCACCCCATGTCCGTGAAGGAACACACCGGCTACGCCCCCACCCCCGATCACTGGCGTAACCACATTCCTCCCACGTACTACAACACCCACTCCCTCGGCCCGATCATGCACGTCACTGAGGCTATGCCCGTTTGTGTATCCTCTCAGGCCGTTTCCCGCCCCGAGATCCACGAGGGCACCCTCGCTCAGAATGACCCCTTCGCGCTGATGATGTGCAAGATGTCCGACGGTTCGGTCATCTCCTTCTCCGCATGGGCACAGATGGGCGGCCACGGTCACTGGTACCGCATCAACGGCACCAAGGGCGCCGCTGAGATTACCCGTTACGATCCTCACCGCATCCGCGTGGTCTACAACGGCTACGACCGTCCCGAGGATCAGCCCCGCGACTCGGTCTACGCTCCCGAGTTCCCCTTCGATGCCGACAAGGCAAAGAAGTGCGGCCATGCAGGCGGCGACTACTACATCGCACACCAGTTCCTCGAGGTGATCGAGGGCAAGCGTGAGCCCTTCTTCAACGTATACCGCGCAACCGCTATGGCTTCCTGCGGCATCCTCGGCTGGAGAAGCTGCCTGGAGGGCGGTAAGGTTTACCAGATTCCCGACTTCCGCCGCGAAGAGGACAAGAAGATGTACGAGAACGACCACGTCTCTCCCTTCTGCAAGGAAGACGGCACCACCGATATTCCCGCTACCCTGGGCGAGAAGTAATCGGCAGACAGCCAAATCATTTCTATGTGATCCCGAACGAACGGCCTCATTTTGAGGTCGTTCGTTCCCCGCGTTTTTTCGCGGGAGCGAAAAAACGCCCCTTTCCCTTGTTCTGCTGCCCCCTACGGGGCTAAAGATACCAAAAAAAATTAATAAAGGAGAACATCATGACTAAGCGCATTCTTGCACTTGTTCTTGTGGCTCTGATGACCCTGCCCTTCATGGCATGCGGCGCAGATGACACCAAGAACCCCACCGTGACGACCGATCCCGCGGCCACCACTGCGGCTCCCGACACCACAGCTCCTGCTGTGACCACTGAGCCTGAGCTCAAGCCCGATCTGCCCGAAATCCGTTTCGACGGTACCGAGCTGATCATCATCCACAACCCCGCTGTTCAGCAGTACTACTACGAGCCCTGGATCTATTCCGAGGGCTACAACGGCGACCTGATCAACGATGCAGTTTACAAGCGTAACGTTGCCATCGAAGAGAAGTACGGCATCAAGATCGTATCCATCGAGGATACCAACCCCGCAAACACCGCAGGCCTTGCTTCCCAGGCTCGCTCCGACGAGTATGACCTGGCAATGTGCAAGATGTCCCACGTTGGTACTCTGACCCCTCAGGGTATGCTGTACGACATCTCTGATCTGCCCTACGTCAACTACGAGAACCCCTGGTGGGACTCCAACTTTGCAGAAGACACCACCTATAAGGGCCAGCTCTTCGGCATGGTAAGTGATATCTCCATGATGACCCTCTCCGGCGTTCGCGCTATCCTCTTCAACCGCGACCTGGCAAAGGACTACGACCTGGAAGATCCCTATGAGCTGGTTGCCAACAACCAGTGGACCCTGGACAAGATGGGTGAGATGATCATGGGCGTCAGCGACGATCTCGACGGCGACCAGGCCTACACCGACATGGACCGCTACGGTATGCTGACCGAGAGCTCCAATGTCAACCACCTCATCACCGCTGCCGGTGTTAAGTTCACCGAGAACAAGGATGACGGTTCCATCGCTGTCACCTTCAACAACGAGAAGACTATCTCCGTTATTGAGAAGTGCCGCGCCCTCCTGATGGATGACACCCACTGCCTCGACTACGAGGATCTCGCAAAGTATCCCGGTATGTCCGTCACCGGTTCCAAGTACTCCTACGGCCGTATCCTCTTTGCTGCTGACCACTTCCTCTTCACCCAGGGCGGTGCAATGCTCTTCGAGGAGCTGAACACCGCGAACATGGAGAGCGAGTACGGTATCGTTCCCAACCCCAAGCTTGATGCAGCTCAGGAAGAATACTACCACTCCCCCGACACCGGTACATCTGTGGTAACCATTCCCTCCGGCAACGATCCCGCTGACCTGGAGCGTCTGGGCATCCTCCTCGAGGACCTCGCATACCACTCCAGCAAGACCATTTACCCCACCTACTACGAGACCATCGTAAAGATCCGCCGCGCTGAGGTTAAGGAAATGGGCGAGATGATGGACATCATCAAGGGCTCTGTTGCTTACGACTTCTGCAACATCTTCGGTATCGATATCTACACCACCATCGGCCAGGCTTTCAAGACCGGTAAGATCGCTTCCACCTTCGCTTCCGGCGAGAAAACTATCGCTAAGCGTATCGAAACCCTTGTTGCCAAGCTGGATGCTATGGGCTCCTGATTGCGCTAACCCCTGATTCTTGTGTATAATTGACAAAAAGCAATGCTGTTTTTCGTCACTTTGCACCTTTGATGTAAATACCGATTTATGATATAATGATATCGTAAATATGAAGAATTTGTTGCAAAAACAAGCTCTTCGCTGTATTACAGAAAATTTTTTCAGAAAGGAAACTTACCATGAAAAAGATTCTTTCCCTCGCTCTGCTGGTTGTAATGGTTCTCTCCATGGCAATCATCCCCTCCGCTGCTGCTGACATCGACGTCACCGGCCGCAAGAACGTCTGCCTCGACGCAGGTATCTTCACCTACTATGAGCATTTCAACATGGCCAAGATTGAAAGAGTTGACCAGGTGTTCGACGGTATTCTCGACCGCGGCAACGATGCCGCTGCACAGAACTACGGCGACTTTTCTATGAATGCAACCCAGTGGACTGCGTTCTACAACGAGGGCGGCCTCAATGGTCCCCGCTATAATGAGGCAGGTGACGAAGATCCTAACGGCAAGTATCTGACCGCTGTTGATTTCATGCTCGACGATGTTTACACCGTTGACACCATCCGCGTATTCCTGGATGAGATGGCAGCGATTAACGACCTCTGCGTTAACGGCTTTGACGTTCTCGTTCGCGCAACCGAAAGTGACAAGTGGACCACCATCTACTCTGTTTCCGAACTTGCTACCAAGGCTAAGTACAAGGTACACGAAGGTGCAAACGGCGAGCAGACCGCTTATGTCGAGGCTACCTTCGCTCCCGTAAAGGCCGGCTTCATCCGCTTCTGCCTGACCGCTCCTCGTTCCGAGCTCTCCCAGTACGCTAATGGCGGTGCCGCTCACCGTTTCTGGAGAATCACCGAGCTTGAGCTTTATGAGGCTGCTGCAGCTCCTGCTACCACCGCAGCTCCCGCAACCACCGCAGCTCCTGCTACCACCGCAGCTCCTGCTACCACTGCAGCTCCTGCTACCACCGCAGCTCCTGCTACCACCGCAGCTCCTGCTACCACCGCAGCTCCTGCTACCACCGCAGCTCCTGCTACCACTGCAGCTCCTGCTACTACCGCAGCTCCTGCTACTACCGCTGCTCCCACTCAGACTCCTTCCACCGCAGACATTATGCCTGTTGTTGTGATCGCTCTGATGCTGGCTGCTGCTGCTTGCCTCACCCTGCGCAAGAAGTTCAACTGATTGACGCAAGTCTGATTCAAGCGACTTAAGTACATCAACCCGATCCCGCCCCCTGTGGGGGCGGGATCTTTTTGTTTCCTACAGCTTTTCTCTTAAAAACGCGTTATGGGCAAAACGAATCCGAGCCCCAAAACTTTATCCCCACACCGAAGTTTTTTGTTCCGCAACTGCCTTACCCCAAAACCATTTCCCCATTGACACCCCATGTACAAAGTGCCAAATTCTCACAAAGAATTTTCGTCAAAAATGCACATTCCATTAAACCTTCCCATGTGATATAATTACTGTGCAGAAATGTCCCCATTTTATTTTCAAAGGAGTGATTTATCATGGCAATGGGTATTACCGTTACCGATTACGACCGCGAAGTCTATGAGAAAGAGCTTCGTGATTTTCTGCCCGATAAGTTTATCGACTGTCACATTCATCTCTGGAAAAAGGAGTTCAATCCTGTTGTTCCCAACCGCCGCGGCCTGGTCAGCTGGCCCAAGATGGTGGCAGAGGATTGCACCTATGAAGATATGGTGCTCAGCTATGAGCAGTTCTTCCCCGGCAAGCAGGTGACTGCAGTTCTCATGGGCGATCCCCCGGCGGATCACAAGATGTCCAACGCCTACATCAAGGAGCTGCACGACAAAACCGGCCTGCCCGCATTCTACCTCACCTCCTGGGACACTCCCGCCGAAGAGGTTGAGTACGCCCTGAAGAACGGCTTCTGCGGCATCAAGCCCTACCTCAACGCCGCTCCCCCCTACGTTCCCGCAAAGGAAATCCGCATCTTCGACTTCCTGCCCCACGAGCATCTGGAAGTGGTTGACCGTCTGGGCGGCAAGGTCATGCTGCACATCGCCCGCGACCTGCGCCTGCGCGATCCGCTGAACATCGTTCAGCTCATGGAAATCGAGAAGCGCTACAAGAATATGCAGCTCATCGTTGCCCATATCGGCCGCGCATATTCTCCTCAGGATCTGGGCAATGCCTTTGACACCCTGGAAACCACCGAAAATATGGTCTTCGACTTCACCGCGAACTGCTGTGAGGAGGCTATCGAAGAGTGCATCCGCCGCGTCGGCTCGAAGCGCCTCCTTTTCGGCTCCGACCTGCCCATCATCAAGATGAGAATGTATCGCCGCACCGACGAAACCGGCTTCTACT
Source organism: Clostridia bacterium (assembly GCA_017466495.1). GTDB lineage: Bacteria > Bacillota > Clostridia > Oscillospirales > CAG-272 > SIG693. The sequence goes on along the minus strand of JAFTUB010000054.1, from coordinate 8,170 downwards.
ACAACTATGTTCCCCGCGGAATGTACGGCGATGTCAGCGCCGATCCCCATATGCGCGAGGTGGACTACCCCGAGGCCGACCGCATCACTTCCTTCATGTATGAGGAACTGCTGGCCTTCAAGGGTGCAGCCCGCGCGCTGAAGCTCACTGATAGCCAGATCGAAGACATCATGTGCAACAACACCGCAAGAATCTTCGGCATGGAGCAGTTTGTAAAGTAATTCCCGAAATCAAAAATTAAATCATACAAGGAGAAACAACAATGTCTGCAAAAATCACTGTCGGTCTTGTCCCTCTGTACATCGAACTGTATGACAGAGTCTCCCCCCCCAGTCGCCGCGTCGCCGTTGACGCCTTCTATGATAATGCCGCCGTCCAGCTGGAGGCCCGCGGCCTTAACGTACTCCGTGCGCCCGTCTGCCGCCTGAAGAATGAGTTTGCCGATGCCATTGACAGCTTTGAGGCACAGGGTGCCCAATGCCTGGTTACCCTCCACCTGGCTTACTCCCCCTCTCTGGAATCCATCGATGTTCTGGCCGCTTCCAAGCTTCCCATCGTGGTAATGGACACCACCCCCACCTTTGATTTCAGCCCCTACCAGTCCCCCTCCGAAATCGGCACCAACCACGGTATCCACGGCGTCATGGATATGTGCAATCTCCTTCGCCGCCGCGGCAAGCAGTACGCCATCGCCTCCGGACACATCACCGAATCCCCTGTGGCAGAGCGCGTGGCAGGTCTGGTTCGCGCCGGTGTCGCTGCTCAGGCGCTGAACGGCATGAAGGTCGCCAGCATCGGCGGTTCTTTCCACGGCATGGGTGACTTCCTGGTTACCGATGACGAAATGAAGAACCGCTTTGGTGTGAAGGTTGTCTATCCCACCGCCGACACCCTTTCCGCTGCCCGCGAGGCTGTTACCGAGGAAGAAGTTCAGGCTGAAATGGCGCTGGATCTTGAAGCAGGCAACCGCCTGAGCACCCCCAACGGCAACTTTACCCCTGAGGTTCACGCCCGCACCGCCCGCGACTGCCTCGCTCTCCGTCACTGGATCAACGAGGAGAACATCGGTGCATATTCCACCAACTTCCTCACCATCAACGGCTGCGGTCTGAAGACCATGCCCTTCATGGAGGCAGGCAAGTCCATGGCTCGCGGTCTCGGCTATGCCGGTGAGGGCGACGTTCTGACCGCCGCTTTTGTAGGCGCTCTCCGTCAGGGCTTCGAGGACACCTCCTTTATCGAAATTTTCTGCCCCGACTGGAAGGGCAACCGCGTCATGCTCAGCCACATGGGCGAGATGAACTTCGGCTGCGTTGACGGCAAGCTGGAGCTGGGTGAGGTCAAATTTGTATACGGCGCCGAGAATCCCATTGTTGCCTACGGCCGCTACCGTGCAGGCAAGGCAATCTTCGCTAACATTTACCGCGACGAGAACGGATTCCGCCTCCTGCTCTCCCCCGTGACCATGGATCAGGTTCCCGCTGACGACGCCTTCGCCGGCAAGGTCCGCGGCTGGCTCAAGCCCGCAATGCCTGTAACTGCCTTCCTTGAGGGCATCAGCCGCTTGGGTGCAACTCACCACAGCGTGCTCGTTTATGACGCTTCCCTGGAAGCACTCGAATTCTTCGGCCGACTCCTCGGCCTCCCTGTTGAGGTACTTTAATGATGAATACTTCCCTTTACACCATCGGTCTTGACCTGGGTACATCCTCGGCCAAGGGTGCTCTGGTAGCTGCCGACAACACCGTCATCGCCGAGCGCACCGTAAAAATGAACTATCGCACCGATGCCGGCTACACCGGCTTCGATGCCGCAGCCTTCGCCGATGACGTCATCGGTCTGATCCGCGAGCTGGCCGCCGCCCTCCCCGAGGGCGGCCGGGTCACCGGCATCGCCGCCGTTTGTGCTGCCGGCAACACCCTGCTCTGCGACAAGGACGGCAAGCCCATGATCGACGCCTTCAGCTGGACCTGCGCCCCCATGATGGAGGAAGCAGAGGCTGTTTACTACCCCACCATCCCCGCTGAGGAGATGACCCGTGAGGCAACCCGTGCCCGCACCGGCTGGGGCTTCAGCGGTTCCTTCCCTCTCGGTCATCTGGCTTACCTGAAGGTGCACCATCCCGAACTGCTGGCCAATGCCGCCTATGTTACCATGTCGGGCGAGTATCTGCTTTACCGTCTCTGCGGTAAGTGGGGCATTGACCGCTCCACCGCGACTCCCTTCTTCCTGCTGGAGCAGGAGACCGGCCGCTGGTATAAGCCTTATCTGGATGCCCTTGGCATCACCGAAGATAAGCTGCCCACCGTCGGCCGCAGCGGCGATCTGCTGGGCCATCTTACCCCCGAGGCTGCTGAGGCCTGCGGTCTGGATACCAATTGCGAAGTCCGCCTGGGCTCCTTCGACCATCCCGGCGGAGCACGCGCCAGCAACGTCACCGAAGAGGGTGACCTGCTGGTTTCCTGCGGCACTTCTTGGGTCTGCTTCTTCCCGGTTCGCAACCGCCAGCTGATCCTGGATCAGAAGCTGCTCTGCGACCCCTATCGCTCCCCCGAAGGCTGCTGGGCCGGTATGTTCTCGGTTGCCCGCGTGGGTGAGCTCATCGACCGCGCCGTTAAACTCTACGCCGGTGAGGACGATGCCCGCTTCGACCGCTTCTACAACATGGCCAAAGAGGCCGGCACCGGTGCCGGCGGCGTGAAGATCGACCTCAAGGAAGAGCTTCCCGCACCCGACGGTAAGAACAATGCTAACCTTGCCCGCGCTCTGATCGAAGCCATCGCCGGCGAGCTGCGCGACAGTATGCGCCGCATCGAGGCCGAGGGCATCACCTTCCGCCGCGCTGTCATGGCGGGCGGTCCTTCCCGCAACCCCATCTGCCGCGATATCACTGCTGAGGTCATCGGCATCCCCGTGGAATACCACTACGGTGTCAGCTCCGGCGCAGTAGGTGCGGCTATGCTGGCCCGCGGTACAGTTTCGTAAGTTTCAGGGAACCGCAAACGATCCTACATATTGCCAAAGGTACCGCGCAAACAAGCGCGGTACCTTTTTAGCCGGGTGTATTTCACGCTTTTTTTGTGCAACATGGCTTTTTTGCCCCATCTGTTTTTGTGTATTTGGCACATTTTATGGAAAACGTCGATGTGATAGAATTTAATTGAACAAAGTCAGCGTTTATTGTCGCCCGGCTTTTCATGCACTGCCACCACAACATCGAAAAGGAGAATGTTCATGTTCAAACGTTTACTTACTGCGTTCCTCGTGGTCCTCATGCTCGTTCCGCTGGCAGCCTGCGGCAACGACACCAATCCTCCCGCGAGCGTAACCACCGATCCCGCAGCAGCAACAACCACGGCTGCCCCTGAAACTGAGCCTGCCGGTCCCACCCCTGACCTTCCCGAGGTCAGATATGAGGGCACCGAGCTGGTCTTTGTCAACCGTCCTGCCGATGCGCAGTACTACAACGAGCGTTGGTTATATGCCGAAGACTACACCGGCGATCTGATCAACGACTCCATCTACAAGCGCAATGTTTACATCGAGGAAAAGTACGGTGTTACCATCCGCACCGAGGAAAGCAACAATCCCGCCGATCTGGTTTCCAAGGCGTCTTCTTCCAACGATGACCTTTACGATGTCATGTACGAATCCTTCACCAACACCGGCTCGGCCGCATTGGCAGGTCGGCTGTACAACATCGCCGACTTCGGTCATGTGGATTATACCAAGCCCTGGTGGGATGCCAACAGCGTTGAAGGCTTGGCATATCACGGTAAACTCTTCGCCGTGGTCTGTGACATCAGCTTGATGACCCCTGTCGGCCAGCGCGGCATTATCTTCAACCGTGACCTGGCCAAGGAAAACAACCTCGAGGACTGCTACGATCTGGTCAAGAACAATCAGTGGACCCTGGACAAGATGATTGAGATGACCACCAAGATCAGCGGCGACCTGGACGGTGACCAGCAGCAGACCGATGCTGACCTGTACGGCTTTCTCGTTGAGAGCGGCGCTACTAGCGGAAGCACATTCTTCCTTCTGGGCGGCTGCGGCGTAAAGTTCATTGAGGTTACCGATGACGGATTTGAAGAGAAGTTCATGAACGAAAAAACCATCACCATTTTGGACAAAATCAGAACCTTCGCCGCAGATGAGATCATCAGCCGCGATTACTTAGCGCTGGAAGCCGAAGGCAGCCGCTGGATCTACGGCCGTAAGCTTTTCGCCGAGGATCACTTCCTCTTCACCGTTGCCTCCTCCGACGTATTTGATGAATTCAATTCCATGGAAATGGAGAGCGAATACGGCATGGTTCCCCTGCCGAAGTATGACGAGAATCAGGCTGAGTACTATCACTACCTGGATCCCCTCCGCACCTGCATGTCCATCCCTGCCACCAACTCGCAGGATGACATCGAGCGTCTGTCCGTTCTGCTGGAGGACATGGCATACAAGTCCTCCGAGGAAGTGCTGACCGCCTTTGTTGACACGGTCATCTCCCTCCGCCGCGCCCGCGTTCCCGAACTGGGCGAGATGGTCAAGCTGATCCGCAAGTCCATCTGCTACGACGCCTCCACCCTCTTTACAACCCTGAATTACAAGTCTATGCTGGCAACTGCCATAGAAACCGGCAATGCAGCCTCCACCTTTGCCGGCCAGGGCAATGTCTTCAAGAAGCGCCTTGCCAACGTGGCAAAGAAGCTGGATGCTCTGGGCGAATAACCGCCCCCTAAGAGGTGCCGCACCTGACAGTGTGGCACCTCTTTCCTTTTTCATTGGTGATTGCGCTGTGTTACACCCCCTTTTTTTCGGCGAATTTGCCCATTGCGTAAATTTCTTCCATATGGTAGAATGTATGTAACCCTATAGGGCAACCTTTTTCGGAAAGGAAAATCACCGTGAAAAAATATGTTGCTTCGGTTTTGATTCTCACCCTGCTTTTCGCTCTCCCCGTTCTCCCCGCCGCGGCTGAGGATACACGGGTGAATGTATTCACCATGGAAAACGTCTACCCCTCTCACACCATCGGTCTCAATGCCACCTCAGCCTATGTTCCCGAATATGTCTGTGACGGCTTCGTGGATTACAACAAAGACAACTCCAGCACCTTCTGCGACCACCGGATGACCGCCTCCCAAAAGGATGTACAAAACGGCACCGCTCCCCTGTACAATATCGCAGGTGTCACCGGCGCCGCCGACTCCAAATATCTCTGCATTCTCTTTTTCGAGTTGAATCAGCTCTACACCCTGGACGGCTTCTCCTTCTATTGCTCCAATGTCATCGACGGAATCCCCACCAACGTGAATGTGGACGGTGTGGATATTCTTCTCAGCGAAACCGGGCTGGATGACGAATGGAAGCTTGTCTACTCGGGAACCGAACTCCATTGCGGCAAAAAATATCTGGCACACAACGAAACCGCCTACATCACCGCCGACTTTGAGGCAACCAAGGCTCAGTATATTGCCTTCGGACTGACGCAGCCCCGCTGCCGGCATACCGAGGCACTGAAGGCAGCCTACAACCTGGAGATCAGCGAACACCCCGAATACTTCCGTATCACCGAGCTGGAATTCTACGGCAAGGCTGAAGAAATTCACAATATCACCACCGAAGTAATTGCGCCTGCCGTGACCGATGCTCCGACCCCCGCTCTTCCCACCCCGGCTACCCTCAACTACGAGGCCATTCTGGTAACGGTTCTTCTGATGGGTATGGCAGCAGCGGCTCTGCTGGTCGCCAGGGAAAGCAAGCGGCAGCACGGCCAAAAGGAGAACCGGACATAACCGCACATTCCGTCACCGCTCTTCCGACAAAGAAATTGTGCAAATCCGCCAAATCAGCAATCGTTTTTTCGTCATAATGCCCATTTCCCGCATAAATGTAATATGATATAATATAATTGTCAGTAATCGGTTCTCAACCGACACCGCAGAACAAAACAAATTTTAAAGAAAGGAACCACATCATGAAAAAACTGCTTTCCATCGCATTGCTCTGCACCCTGCTCCTCTCCCTGGCAATCATGCCCTCCGCCGCCGAGAAGAAGAACATCATGACCTTCGACAACTTCGAGGTCGTGGCCGAGTTCGGTCTTGCTTCCAACGGCAAGTATATCCCCGAGTACATCTTCGACGGCAACATTCACTACAACTCCGATGACGCTTCCACCTATTGCGACCACAAGCTGGCTGATGGCAAGTCCGCCATGAAAGACGGCACCGCAATGAAGTACGATGTCACCGGTGACCCCGGTGCACAGGAGACCCCCTACTTCTCCGGCGTTCAGTACAAGCTGGATAAGCCCTACACCCTGAGCGGCTTCTCCTTCTACAGCGCACAGGCTGAAAATGATGCCCCCAAGGCAAGCAACATCTGCGGCTTCGATATCCTGGTCAGCGAGACCGGCGAGGACGGCTCTTGGAAGGTTGCTTACTCCGTAACCGAGTTGGTCTGCGGCAAGAAGTATCAGGTTGTCACCAACGAAGAGACCGGCCTGCAGACCGCTTACTTCACCGCTGACTTTGCTGAGCCCGTTACCGCGCAGTACTTCGCATTCTGCATGACTCAGCCCCGTTGCCAGCATGCCGATGCGCTGATGGCCGCTTACGGTGTTGAGCCCAACGCCAACCCCCACTACTACCGCATCACCGAGATCGAGCTCTACGAGGCTGATCCCAACGCGGCTCCCGCTACCACTGAGGCTCCCGCTACCACCGCAGCTCCTGCTACTACTGCAGCTCCCGCCACCACTGCAGCTCCCGCCACCACTGCAGCTCCTGCTACCACTGCAGCTCCCGCACAGACTCCCACCACCGCTGACATGATGCCCATCGCTTGCGTCGCCCTGATGATGGCTGCCGCAGCTTGCTTCATGCTCCGCAGAAAGTTCAACTGATTCGAGTGTTTTTGGGATCGCGCCAATGGCGCGATCCCTTTTTCACTTATATTGATCACCGCAGAAAAGAAAAACACGAAACACGCCAGTACAATTTCGCTTTTCTACAAAAAGCATTGCAATATTTTGGCTATTTTGTACATTAAAAAGAAAAAACGCCTGTGCTATACTTAAGGTGCGTATAGATGTGCATACATTGGCATAGATGTACATATTTTCAGAAAGGAATTGATACTTATGAAGAAAATTCTCTCTCTCGCAATCGTACTCTGCTTCCTGCTTTCTCTGGCAATGATCCCCACGGCAGCTGCAGATCCCGCTGAGGGCCGCAACAACGTGGCACTGGGTGCAGTTCTCGCCGGCGGCAAGGAATCCGGCGGTTACTGGTTCCTCGGCGTTAGCGGTTCCAACAATATTCAGGACGGCGTCAGAGTACATGATCATGACACTGCAAGCACCTTCCTCAACCTCAAGGTTCGCGCTACCGCCGAAGAGATCCGCGAAGATCTCGCGTTCCTGTACAATGTAGAAGGCGAATACGCCGATGACGGCAAGTACTACGGCATTATCGGCTACAAGTTCACCGAGGCAGCCACTATTGATTCCTTCACCATCTACTTTGATGAAGTCACCGATGGCGTTCCCTGCATCCATATGGTTGATGGCTTTGATCTGTATGTAAGCGAAACAGGCGAGACCGGCTCCTGGGTACAGGTTTACTCCGGCACCAACATCCGCTGCGAGAAGAAGTACGGGGTCTACTCCGAGGGCGGCGTTGATACCGCTTATGTCACTGCTTCCTTTGAGCCCATCAAGGCTCAGTACTACCGCTACTGCGTCACCGCCCCCTCCTGCCTGCACAACACCACCGATCCCGTAGATGACGGCAACCTGCCTTGGCACCGCATCACCGAGATCGAGTTCTACGAGGCAAAGGCAGCGCCTGCTACCACCGCAGCTCCTGCTACCACCGCAGCTCCCGCTACCACTGCAGCGCCTGCTACCACTGCAGCGCCTGCTACCACTGCAGCTCCTGCAACCACCGCTGCTCCTGCAACCACCGCTGCTCCTGCTACTACCGCAGCACCTGCTACCACTGCGGCTCCCACCCAGACGCCTTCCACCGCTGATGTCATGCCCATCGCCTGCATCGCTCTGATGCTTGCCGCTGCCGCTTGCTTCATGCTCCGCAGAAAGTTCAACTAATTCGTTTATCCCCAAGACCGCCGCTTTTGCGGCGGTCTTTCCTTTTTTCCATATTGTTTG
>JAFTUB010000053.1 GCA_017466495.1 Clostridia bacterium | reverse complement strand
GTTGCGGCTTCCGGTCATTTTGATATCGAGCCCCAGCTGGGCGAGTTTGTCCACATTGCCGACGCCACCATGATGATCAATTACATCATCCACAACACCGCCCTCAAGTACGGCAAGTCCGCCACCTTCATGCCCAAGCCCATCTACGGCGAGGCAGGCAGCGGTATGCACGTGCATATGCTCCTCATGAAGGACGGTAAGCCCGTCTTCTCGGATGACAACGGTTACTCCCATCTCTCCAAAGAGGCGCACTGGTTCATGGGCGGCCTGCTGAAGCACATCGCTTCTCTCTGCGCTCTGACCAACCCCTCCACCAACTCCTTCAAGCGTCTGGTTCCCGGCTTTGAGGCTCCCGTTACCGTGGGCTACGCCACCTCCAACCGCTCGGCGGTTATCCGCATTCCCGCCTACGCCAAGAGCCCCGAGAAGCGCCGCTTCGAGCTCCGCAACCCCGATGCCACCTGCAACCCCTACTTCTGCTACGCCGCCATCCTCATGGCCGGCCTGGACGGCATCAAGAATCAGATCGATCCCCACGAGAACGGCTGGGGTCCCTACGACTTCAACCTCTATCACCTCTCCGATGAGGAGAAGGCCAAGCTCAAGGGTCTGCCCACCTCCCTGCCCGAGGCGCTGGATGCCCTGGAGAAGGACAATGACTACCTCACCGCAGACGGCGTGTTCCCGAAGGAGCTGCTGACCAAGTTCATCGCCTCCAAGCGTGCCGAGTGTGCTGAGATGGCCAAGATTCCTCACCCTGCAGAGTTTGACAAATACTACAACCTTTGATTGATTGATTGATTGAAAAGCCCCGAAAACCATAAGTTTTCGGGGCTTTTCTTCTTTTTTCGGGAGTGCCGTGCGGATTGTGCGGCACCCCCGCTTTTTTTCATTGTGTCGGTTGTGTCAGCTTGTGTCCAAAACCGAATTGATCTACACACAGCGGTTTGATATCATAAAAGTGTAAACCACAGGCACCCCAATCGATCACCGCAAATTCCCCTTGTGTCGATTGTGTCGGCTTGTGTCCAAAACCGAATTGATTTACACAAAATCATTTGGTATGCTGTAAGTGTAAACCCCGAGAAAATCCTTCCCAGTGGGAGATATGAAAGGAGGTCCCCCACCCATCTCCTCCCAAACCGTCCGTCCATCCACAACAAATCAAAAGGAGAAAAAACAATGAAAAAGATCATGCGTTCCCTGCTGGCCCTGCTGATGGCCGCCCTCATGCTCACCGCATCCCTCGTCCCCGCCCACGCCGCTTCCTACAAGACCCTCCGCTACGGCGCCAGGGGAGAAGAAACCGAACTGATGCAGACCATGCTCAATGCCGTCATGGATGAAAATATCAAGGTTGACGGCAAGTTCGGCTCCGATACGCTTGCCCTGCTCAAGCAGTTCCAGAAGGCCTACGGGCTCACCGTGGACGGTGTCTGCGGTTCCAAGACATGGAAGAAACTGATTGCCGCATATGAAGACCTTTCCCCCGCGGCCAGCACCCTCTACCTCGGCTCGGGCAAGTATGACCCCGATGTATTGGAGGAAGGCGAGAGCTACTCCATCTCCGGCAAGATCACCTCGAATTACAAGATTACCCGCGTAACCGTTTCCATTACACCCCGTGGAGAAGATGACCCCGTCATTGAGAAGACCGCCAAGCCCAACAGCAAGTCCTACAACATCAGCAAGCTGGATAAGTACATCAAGTTCGGCTCCCTCTCCGCCGGCCGCTATGTCTTCTCGGTAAGGGCTGCCGATGCCTCCGGTGCTGACACGCTCCTGCTTGAGACCACCTTCCGAGTGGAAGGCCCCGACATTCCCGACTCCCGCTTTGCCAGTACCAAATCCAAAGTCGTCACCTACTCCCTCAAGAAGGACGGCAACGACTATATCACCGAAAATTTCCGTGTGCGTGAGTTCCGCTGCTTCGACGGCTCCGATAAGATCCTCATTAATATGCGCCTGGCAGCACTTCTCCAGGACTTGAGGGATAAATTCGGTCCGGTCACGATCACTTCGGGCTACAGAACAGCATCCCATAACAAGAAGGTCAACGGAGCATCCAACTCCCAGCACCTCTACGGCAACGCCGCAGACATTTACATCGCCGGCGTCGACCTGTGGGAGGTAGCCCGCTATTGTGAAGCCTTGGGCGTCAAGGGCATCGGCCTGTACGAGCCCACCGCGGACTCCAGCGGATGGATCCATGTGGATGTCAGAACCAAGAAGGCATTCTGGCTCAACAGCGGAAACAACACCGTCAGCACCTTCGGATAAAGCCGCTTTTATTCCATGTGTTGGAATGTGTCAATCTCACCATCGACTTACACACAACATAGTGTTAACATGATCCTGTAAGCAATTCCACCTCCGGGGAGGAGGGCCACGAAAGGAGACCTCTGCATCTCCTCCTCCCCACCCCATTCCTGCGCTGTAACCCACCAACAACCAACCACAAAACAAACAACAAAAGGAGTAAAACCATGAAAAACAACAACCTCACCGCTGCCGCTGCAGCCCTCACCATCAACACCACCGTCACTGCTGCCGACCTCTGCACCCCTGCCGCCCCCGTCATCCAGATCCCGTCCTGCATCTTTGCCGGCGGACGGTGCTATCAGTGTGATCATTACTCGGGGGGGTATTGTTATTATCACAAAAGCCCTGTAAGCCCTGAGAAGTGGAGTTGTAGTTACTTCCAGTAATGGGTAATTTTTCCAGCTTATAACTGCAAGTTCTTAGACCTTGAACCGAGGGCCGCTTCGGCGGCCCTCACCTCACCAAACACAAAGGAGAATCACCGTGAAAAATCATCACAACTTCGACCGCGACTGCTGCGGCAGCTGCCTTTACTACCTGCCGGATGAAGATAAATGCGACCTTCGCCACACCCACCTCAATCCCCACAAGGAGGCCTGCGGACAATACCTCCCCCTTTCATCTGACCTCCGGGACAGTCTCTTCGTAGGCGGCCTTACCGAGGCCATCCGGAAATACTGCTTCACCTGTCCTTTCTTCAATTCCCCCGAATGGTGCAGCCGACACAAGGATTTTGCCGACCCCCTCCGCTTCCGCTGCGGTTAAATCATCATTTCACCCGAAAAGGAGACCTCCATGCCTGAAACCCTTCATCTTTCCGCCTTCGCTTATGACATCTTAAAACGCAGCGTAGGCACCCACCTCCCCGAATCGGGGGCCGTGATTGGGGCCCCTATGGACGGGGACGAAACCCACATTACACATGCCCGCTTCGACACCGATGCCGGCTGGGGAAAGGATTTCTACGCCCCATCAGAGGAGATCGGACGCGTCCTCTGCCAATGGGCGCGGGACCGTATCCGCTTCCTTGGCATTGTCCATTCCCACGGCGACAATCTTCCCAATCAGCTATCGGGCATTGACCTGCACTCTGCCGCTGCCATTATGCAGAAGAATAACATGCCTTTTATCTACATGGGCCTCTTCTGGCGAAGAGAACTCTCCATGTACCGTGTGCTTCCCGACGGCAGTGCAGAGAAAATGCACTTCATCGTTGACCCCGAAAATTAAAAATTTTATCATAAGGAGAAATCATCATGGCCCGTATCTATCGGAACATTACCCCCGACGAAACCGTCCTTCGCACCCTGGAACAGGAACTGGAGGAAAACCGTCACCTGCTTGCCGCAGACGATGACCCCGCCCAGCCCATCACCCGGGACCATATGCTCTTCATACGCTCCCTGTCCCCGCTCATTTCGGAGATTGATCCACGATACAATGGCACAGACTTCTCTTTGGCCCACAAGTGGTACTCCGCGGAAGAGGAAGGCGACGACTGGATCGAGTTCCATGAAAAGCTGCAGCTGAGCCGCGCCCTGCTTCGCTTTCACTGTGCCAAGACCGCCGACATCGGCCGCGGTCCGCAAACCGAGGGCAAAACCCGCACCACATATACCGTGACCGAGATTGAGCCTTCTGTTTTGGCCAAGCTGCGCGGGGAGCTGCCCGCCCTGACCGCCATCCGCGCTTCGGGGGAGATCACCCCGCAGGACTGCGAAACGGCGAGACAGTTCTTCCCCCTCATCGACGCCATTGACCTCAGCTACTGCGGCCGGAACTGCAGCGCAACCATGAAGGGCATCTCCATTGCCGAACGCTGGTACAACGCCGAGTTCTGGGATTATGAGGAACTGCTCCCCGAGACCCCGGAAGAATGCGCTGAACTCTTTGAACGTCTCTACACCATCCTCTACACTGCGGCAAAATTCGGCACCGCCGTCATCATCCACAGCGTCGACGGCCAGAAATGTTATCCCAACCCCATCTACCCCGATCAAACCGAAAAAGGAGAATAACCATGAGCTATTCATTCTGGAATGAAGATTTCCCCGTACAGTGGGTCTCCGAAGAAGATCCCGCCGAGGCAGCGGCACGGATGGCCGAGAAGGACCCCGATATCTGCTGCGTCACCCCCACCCGAATGCTGTGGATGATCCACAGCGCAGTGCTGGACAGCCGCAAAGATGATTTTTACCGGCAGTTCTGCACCCCCGACCGCCTGCTCATCGCCGTTACCGAGCCCGATGCCATGGAAAAGGATGCCCTGCAGTTCGAGATGTCGGTGATCCTGGCCGTACGGCGGGTAGAGCATCGCCCCACCCGCTTCATCTTCCCCCCGGATTTTGACCCCTGCGTTCTCACCAACCGGAGCCTGGCCATCCTCCTGAACATGGCAGACCGGGGAGTGCCCGTCTGCCGCCTGCGGTCCGAGGGCAGTCTGTTTCGCCGGCTGGCGGCAATCTGCCCCCCGGAAGACGATCTTCTCTTTTCCGAAGGGGAGGGGGAGACGGAGAACGTCAACACCCGCATTCTGCGGGAGATTGAAGCCAAGATCCGGGCGCTGGAGAAGAAGGTCACACGCCTTGCCGAAAAGGATACCGACCCCTTTTGATTCCGACCTTGCAAAATCCACACGGCTGTGCTATAATGTGCACAGAACACATTATTCGACGATCACGGAAGGAGAAAAACATGGAACAGAAACAAATCCGAAAACCTTCTTTCCTCCGCTTTAATTTTTCTCTATTTTACGGTGCCTTCGTATACAAAGGAGGCTCGACCGCAAATGATGCTAAAAGCTGCTCCGGCATCCTGCTTGCCGGACGAAACGAAGAATTCTCCACCCAAGGATCCGATTTTGTCCAGGCAATTCGGGCCATTCCGCCCGAATACATTCCGCCCACCGTATATTATGCCGAGGGCCGGCGCAAGGCAGCCACCGATGAAGAACTGAAGGAATCGATCAAAAAGGTTCTCCCCTCCCTCTCCGAAGTCCGCATGACCGCCCTCACTGCCGCACAGCGGGTTCGCATTGCGCAAGGGCTGCCCCAAAAACCTCTTGATCCGGAGGAAGAACACCTTCTGGACGAAAAATATTCGGCCCTGGAATGCGCACTGGAATTGGGAGACAGCAAAACCACCGAAGATCACGCCCTTGCCTATCTTGCCGCTGCCCTCAGGATTGCGGTGCGCTATTCCTCCGGAACGTACATCGCAAAGAAACAAAAGATAAACCGCTTTGACAGCATGGCAGACCAATATGCAAAAGCTCCCGATTTCAAATTGCTCTTCGACTATATCCGGCAGGAGTTCTCCTCCACTTTGGAAGAAAAGAATCCCTCCGATCTGCGTTCCCACACCGATCTGTTCCAGGCAGGGGCGCGGCACTGGAAAAAAGAAGCTAAATCCAGACCGAGTATCTTTTTCGCAGGAAGCGGGAATCCGGAAGAGATTCTTCCCACCTATGTCAGTTCCCGAGAGAGCAGCGACACACCCCCTGCTCCCCTGGCCGAAGCCATTGCCGAAGTACAAAATCGTCATATTTTCCTCCTGGGACAAGGGGGAGCCGGCAAAACCACAGCAATCCGTAACATTGCAGACCGAATCTACAACCGAGATGACACCTATCCCCTCAAGAAAATCACGCCTCTCTACGTAGATCTTTCCACCGCGCCCGATGGAGAATGCCCTGCCTACACCGGCGGAAAATCAAGCTTCATCCGACGTTCCATCTACACACGTCTTTCTGCACAGCACCAAACGATGCGCCCCCCGCTTGCCCTTACGGAAGATGAGGCCATCATCCACAAAAATCTCGATCCGTTGCTCAACCAAAGAAATCCCAACGGGCCCGCCATTCTCCTTCTGCTGGACGGGGTCAATGAAATGAGCCGCAGAGTGCCTCCCGGTGCCGACGCGCCGGTAGCTGTCATGGTCCAACGGGAGATCGCGGAGATCGCCGAATTCTGTCCCAATGTCCGGATCATTCTTACCGGGCGGGTGGATGACGGCATCCTCGACAGTGAGAATATCCTCCGCTATGATCTGTGCGAACTCACCGATGAGATCATTTGCGACCATCTGTCGGCGGCAAAGCTCCCCTCCGAGCGGGTTGATGCGATCATGAATAATCCCCCCCTGTTGGCGATCCTTCGTCTGCCCCTTTTCCTGTCCATCTTTGTACACCTCAAGGACACCGGCGAAGCCTCCACCCAGGGTGAGCTTCTCCACATCTTTTTCGGAGAACGCAAAACCGACAGTCCAATCTACACCACCCGCGGCCGAAACCGACAGATTGAAGAAAATCTGGAGAAGTCCTCCCCCCACCGGGAAGGCAGACTGACGGCAGAGCTGATGGCCTTCATCATCGACTTCCTCCTCCCCGAGATCGCGTGGCAGATGGAGGATCGGATCTGGATCCACGGAGAGGGCATCGGGCAAGCGATCGACCGTATCCTCGACGATCAAAGCGAAACAGCCGTGCGCAGTTGGATCGGAGCCAATGTTTTTGCCCAATATCGCGACCCGTACAACCCCGAAAAGCATACCGACCGTACCGCACAGCTGCTGGAAATGCTGGGCAGCAGCCGGCGCAATCTCACCGACAAGGTCCTGGCCTACTGCCTCTTTAACCTGGGCATTCTTGAACATGACCGCGGCAACTACCGTTTTTCTCATCAAATTTTCCGGGACTACTTCGCCGCCGTCAAGGTGATCAATACCTTCCGAATTGCCGCCGAGACCTACAAAATCGCACGCACTCTGCGCGGCGCCGAAAAAGCCGGGAAGGAACAGGCTGCCTTTGCCTGCCTTAACGGTGTACTGGGCGGGGCACCTCTCGACAGCACCGTTCGCCGTCTGGTTGGAGAGATCCTGGGTGAGCACCGGAACGCCCCCTTCTGCCGGGACGGAAAATGGATTCTTCCCCATTGCCCCGATGAGCACCCCGACAGCCTTTGCCGGCAGATGCTGGATGTCTGCCGGGGACAGCAGGGGGACGAAGCCGACTATACCGTCTTCAACCTGGTGCAGATCATGCGGGAGAGCCGCCGGGGCGATCTCAGCGGCCTCGACTTCTCGGCGCTGGATCTGCGTCGGTGCGCCCTGAACGGCGCACGCCTCGCCCATCCCGGTCTGGCCGCCCGGTTTGCGGGAACAAAGCTCAGCAGGGATACCCTGTTCCCCACCGGGCATACTTCGATCATCAATACCATCGCCTACCACCCCGACCCCGCTGCTCACATGCTGATCACCGCATCCTCTGACCGCACTGCCAAGATCTGGGATACCCGTACCGGGGTCTGCATGGGCACCTTGCGGGGGCACCGTTTCCATGTTGCCTCTGCCGCTTTTCATCCCTGCGATCCCCATTATGCGCTTACCGCCTCCTATGATGGGACCGCGAAAATCTGGGACATCCGCACCCTCGAATGCGTTCAGACCCTTGACGATGACGATGATCCTCTCCTTTGCGCTGCTTATCGCCCTGACGGCACCATGATCGCCACCACATCCGGCATGACAGTCAAGTTGTGGGAGATGGATTCACAAGGAAAATATGTGTGCACCGATCCCCTGGATAAGCACCCTGCGCTTGCTCATCTGGTGCTGTTCCACCCCAAGGAGAACAGCTTTCTGACGCAATACGGCCAAGCCGGCCTTCGGGTATGGCACCAAACAGAGAAGACATGGGCCCATACAGATATTGACTGTCATCAACTGGGCTTGAAGGGCAACATCATCAGCGCAGTCTACCACCCGGAGGGTGAGCGGATTCTGGTATCTGCCGGCCACCCCACCTACTGCATTGAACTGGACGCCCACACCCTGGAACCCCTGCGAGAGCCTTGGCAAGGTGCGGAATCGGGCCTCTCCGATCTGGTCTACAGTGCTGACGGTAAAAAGCTTATCTCCGCCGATTTCGACCTAATCGTTTACAATACCGAACACCTTGATGAGCTGCTCCGGGTTTCCCTTCGCCCCAAGCTTCGCTTTTTCCTTTGTCCCCTGGCCATCAGTCCTGACGGTACGCATATCGCCCTCGGATCACATGACACTTCGGTGGAGATCCGAGACATCACCACCGGAGAAAAGTGTGCCGTCATGGAAGGATTCCAAAAAAAAGCGATTTCTGCCAATTACCACCCCTCCGGCGACCAACTTGTGATCATCGGCGATGACGGAGCCGCCTCTCTCTGGTCCTCCCAAGACGGCGGAAACAATGATTCCCCCGGCTTCAGACACCTTACCTCACTTTTCGGTGAGTACCCGATTTGCCTGGCAGAATTTCACCCTGATCCGCAAATAGATCAGCTTCTCACCGTCAGTGAATGTGGAACAGTTTCCCTGTGGAACACTGCGTCCGAAGCGCGCACCGATACCTTCCGAGAACTGGCGCTGAGGCACGCCGCCTACAGCCGCAACGGGAAATACATCTTGCTTTCTTCGGAATTTTACATGGGCTTTGCGCTGTGGGATCCCAACGCCGAAGTGCTGGTACACAGCTCTTTCCCAGTATGCTTCTCCGCGGGCAGTCAACTCTCAGCCCGGGACGAGGAAGGACTTGAAACCTCCGTCGGCCGCTATCTCACCGTAAGCAGTGATCGCAAAACCGTAACCCTGTGGCAGCTTCATCTCGATGATTCCGATCAATCCCAAATTCTCTTGCCCCAAACCGTCCTGGCCGAACTCGCATCCGATGACCATTTTCTTTCGGCCGATATCAGTCCCGACTGCAGTCTGATCCTGACAGCGCAAAAAAAGGGCACGCTCAATCTGTACGATCCTCATACGGGAAAACTCCGCTGCACGGAAACCCCCGACGAACCGATTTCCGCTGCGTGCTTCAATTGTGACGGTACAAAAGCAGCTGTCTGTGGGAACAGCGCCATTCACCTGTGGGAGATCCGGGCGGATAAGCTGATCCCCAGCGAGGTTCCCCCTTTTGAAGCCGGGGCATTCATCAATTCCGTCACCTTCAGCCCCGACGGGAAACACATTCTCACCGCGCTGAACGACGGCACCTGCCGGATCCTGGATGCAGACACCCTGGCGTGCCTGCAGACCATTCCTCACATCACCGGCCTCTTTGTCCGGGGTGTGGACCTCTCCCACGCAATCGCCCCCGACCTCACCGAAGAGGACCGGGATGCTCTTCGCCTCTACGGCGCCGAGCTTGACTAAACTACAACCAAAAGGATGATCAAATTGAAAAAGTCCTACGTTACCACCATGCCCGACCACATCGGCGCCTTCCTGCGGGCCAGCCGGTGCTTCGCCGCCCTGGGCATCAACATTACCCGGGTCAGCTACAACAAAGCAGTAGACGCCCACACCCTCTTCATCGACGCAGAGGGCACCGAGGAGCAGCTCCGCCGCGCCGATGCCCAGCTGGCCGAGATCGGCTATCTGCAAAAGGATGAAGCTCTCCCCAATATCGTCCTCATGGAGTTTTGCCTCAAGGACGAGCCCGGCGCCGTCACGGCGGTGCTGGAGCTGATTCACCGCTTTGCCTTTAATATCTCCTACATCAGCTCCACCGAAAACGGCACCGAATTCCAGTTTTTCAAAATGGGACTGTATGTGGAGGATTCCCACCGGATCTCTGCCTTTCTCGACGAGGCCGAGAAGCTCTGCCGGGTGCGGGTCATCGACTACAACCGGGCAGAAAAGGTCTTCGACAACAGCATTTTCTACCGCACCTATGTGGACGGGCTGGCCCGGACCGCCAATCTCACCGAGGAACAGCGGCAGGCCCTCACCGTCTACGTCAACCTGGCCATGCAGACCCTGGACGAGAAAGGCCTCTCCCCCTATCGCACCTTCGACAGCATTCACCGCTTTGCCCAACTGCTGGCCGCCGCCAAGGGAGATGCTTTTGATCCCCGCATCAGCCGTCACCCCATCACCGACCGCACCGAGATCATCCTCATCGAGCCCCCCTGCGGCAGCAACACCACCATCATCCGCAGCGGCGATTCCCTGCTCTTTGTGGACAGCGGCTATGCCTGCTACACCGAGGAAATGCTCCCTCTTCTGCGAGAGCTGCTCCCCGAGTTTGACACGGTGAAGAAGAGCATCTTCCTCACCCATGCGGACGTGGATCATTGCGGCCTGCTTCCCCTCTTCGATGAGATCATCGTCAGCCACCGCACCGCACTCTGCCTGCAGAGTGAGCACACGGGGGAAAACGGCTATCGGGAGGAGAATCCCCTGCACCGCCCCTATGTACACATCTGCAAAATTCTCACGGCCTACACAACCCCCGATCCCGGGAAACTGGTTACCCCCTGGGAGTACCGGGAAGAATTGCGGGAACCTCTGACCCAGATCGGCTTCTTCGATTTCGGCGACCTGCACTTTGAGGTATACGAGGGCAAGGGCGGCCACATTCCCGGGGAAACCGTCCTCATTGACTACGACCACAACCTGGCCTTCACCGGGGACATCTATATCAATCTCAAGGATCTCACCCCCCGCCAGGCCGAGTACAACCAGTACGCTCCCATCCTTATGACCTCGGTGGATACCGAATCTGCACTCTGCACCGCAGAACGCCGCGCCGTCCTGCGGCGGCTGGGCGTGGGCGACTGGAAAATCTTCAGCGGCCACGGCAACAAAAAAGATTACTGCGTGAGATAAACCTCCGCTGAACTGCGAATATTTCCCCCAGCATCTCTTCAAGGAGGGACACCCATGCTTTCAGACGATCTTTCTGCCGGACGGGAGGCCGTTTGGCGCAATCCTCACTGTCTTCCTTTCGCCCGTGCGGCACAGAACTGCCCCTTCTCCATGACAGACATCCGGGATGCCGAGGCGCGCCTGGCGCGGTTCGCCGCATATTTCCGCGCTGCGTTTCCCGAAACCCGGGGGACGGGCGGCATTCTGGAAAGTCCCCTGCGCCCCATTCCCGCCATGGCGGATGCCCTGGAACGGGATTACGGCGTTCCCCTGGGCGGATCGCTGTGGATCAAGCTGGACAGTCATCTCCCCATTTCGGGATCGGTGAAGGCAAGGGGCGGGATCTACGAAGTGCTCAAAACCGCAGAGGAAATCGCCCTCTCCCGGGGGCTGATCGCCGATGGGGACGACTACGCCGCCTTTGCCTCCCCCGCCGCCAAATCTCTGTTTTCCGAATATTCCCTGGCCGTCGGATCCACCGGCAACCTGGGGCTTTCCATCGGCATCATGGGCGCTGCCCTGGGATTCCGCACCGAGGTGCATATGTCGACGGATGCCCGGCAATGGAAAAAGGATCTGCTCCGGGCGCGGGGCGTGCGGGTGGTTGAGTACCCCGGGGATTACTCCGCGGCGGTAAAGCAGGGGCGAGAGCAAGCCGCATCCAACCCCCGCTGTCACTTTGTGGACGACGACAACTCCCCCTCCCTTTTCCTCGGCTACGCCGTGGCCGCTCTTCGGCTGGAGGAACAGCTCCGGGCGGCGGGGATTACCGTGGACGAGGAACATCCCCTGCTGGTCTATCTCCCCTGCGGTGTGGGCGGGGCCCCCGGCGGCATTACCTTCGGGCTCAAGCAGGTGTTCGGGGACGCGGTGCACTGCTTCTTCGCCGAGCCCACCGAAGCCTGCTGCATGATCCTGGGGCTGTCCACCGGACGGCACCATGAGATCAGTGTCGCCGACATCGGACGTCGGGGCATCACTGCCGCCGACGGGCTGGCGGTGGGGCGGCCCTCGGGCTTTGTGGGAAAGCTGATTTCCCCCTTCCTTGACGGGTGCTACACCCTGAGCGACCAACGGATGTACGCCATGCTGGCCCGTTTGGCCGACACCGAGGATCTGTGGCTGGAGCCCTCCGCCCTGGCGGGGATGTACGGCCCTGTCCTGGTGGAGACGGCTGAGGAATTCCGTCCCTTCGCCTCCCATCGCGCCACCCATCTGGTATGGGCCACCGGGGGCGGCATGGTTCCCGAGGCTGAAATGATGGCATACTATCATCGGGGAAAGCAGGGGTAAAAACGCCCCCGCACCGTCTCCCGGGAGGAAAAACAGCTCCCGCAGGCAGAGCCTGCGGGAGCTGTTTTTTCCCCTTTTCTTGACAATCCCGTCCCGCCGTGCTATACTTATTCTGCACCGGGAGGGGGAGGAAGGAAGGCGGTGAGAATCCGCCGCGAACCCGTCGCCGTGTTGGGTGATTCTGTGCTGTCCGGTATTCGCCGCGAATACTGTGTCCACTGCCGATGGGCGGGAAGGCGACAGCACACCTCGGTATCCGCCGATAAACCCTCAGCCGAAAGACTTTGCCCCCGTGCGTACAGCTCTGCGAGCGTCAGAGCGGCTTCGGCCGCAGCTGTGCCCTCCGTGCAAAAATTCAAATCAAGAAAGGAATGTCGAAACATGAACATTTCACGCAAAGCAACACGTTTCATTTCGACCCTCTTCCTTGCAGTGCTGATCGCGGCTATGGCACTCTGCACAGGATGCACGGGCGAAGCTGCTCAGCCGGGGGAAAAGACCATCACTGTGGAGATTGTCCTCCCCGACGAAACCGTCACCCACACCATCACCACCGACGCCGAATATCTGCGTGGCGCTCTGGAAGAAAAGTCCCTGGTGGCGGGGGATGAGAGCCAGTACGGTCTCTTTGTCAAAACCGTTGCCGGCGTCACCATTGATGAGAGTAAGCAGGAGTGGTGGAACTTCACCAAAGGCGGCGAGACCCTCTTCACCGGCGTTGACACCACCCCCATCGCAGACGGGGACAAGTTCGAGATCACCCTGACGGTGGGGTATTGATCGGTGGCCTCTCACACTCGCTCAGCCATGGGCAGGCGACTGCTCACCCTGGTGCTGGGGGCGCTCTTCGGCGCGCTTCTGCACATTTCCCAGGTAATCCTGGCGGGGCTGCCCAACATTGAGCTGGTCTCCCTGCTCATCATCGTCTGGACCCGGGTCTTCCGCTGGGGTGCGCTTCCCGGAATCGCCGTTTTCATCCTCCTGCAGGGGCTGATGTACGGCTTCGGCATTTTCTGGATCTCCTACCTCTACATCTGGTTCCTCCTTTGGGGGATCGTGATGCTCATTCCCCGCCGTCCCGTGCCGCTCCTTCTTCGGGCCGTGGGCTGGGCGCTGCTCTCGGGCACATACGGCTTTGCCTTCGGGGCGCTGACCGCCATTCCCTGGTTCTTCATCGGCGGCCCCTCCGCCGCCCTGTCCTATTGGCTGGCGGGTTTGTTCTTCGATGCGCTCCACGCCGGGGGGAATTTTGCGTTTGCCCTGATCCTGGCTGTTCCGCTGATGGACATTCTGAGAAAGATCGGCCGGAGCGCACATATGCCCGACCCATAACCGCACACCGCAAAAAGCGGGGGTGCCGCGTATGCGGCACCCCCGTGTTTTTGCGCTGTCCTCAGCAGCCGCAGCCACAGCCGTTGCTGTAGCCGGTGCCGCAGCCGTTACCGCAGCCGTTGCTATAGCCGCAGCCGTTGCCGTTGTTGCTGAAGAGGATGATCAGCACCAGGATGATGAGCCAGGTGCAGGAGTTGTTGTCAAAGAGATTGCAGAGGCAGTTATTCATAGTCAGATCTCCCTTGGATGAATTTGCAGGGCCGCGGGCCCTACACTGCCATCATATGCATCGCCGCGGAATGTGTGCCTCTCTGTCGAAGGTCCTCACTCCAGAGTCAGGCTGTCTGCACCCAGGAAGGCGTTGGCCGACAGCACACTGTCGGTGGGCAGGCGGCTCTCCGCCCCGCAGACGGTGCAGTAAACCCGGATGCAGTCATCCAGCACCTCCACCTCGTACTCGCCGCCTTCGGGACAGCGGCACTTGATCTGCCCCTCGGCTTCCAGCTCCCGCACCACAAAGAGGACGATATCAAAGATCTGCGGGTCGGTGAGGGTACGGTCCCGGTGCAGAGCCTCAAAGCTCTCCACCCCCGCCTCCTCAAGCAGCTCCAGCAGCTCCAGCTCGTTCTGCGCCAGGGCGGCCTTGACATGATTGGTCTCCCCGATGAAGCAGGCGTTCAGATCGGAGTAGGGGCAGGACAAGGTGAACAGCTCCCGCCCGAAGAAGAGGGAGGAGGAAATGGTATACTGGTGGGGCTTGGAGCAAAGGATGCAGGGCACGGTGAGGCGGATCTTTCCGTCCCGGGAGCGCTGGATGATCAGCTCGCTCTCCCCGCAGTCACATTTCAGCTTGAGCATATCCCCGGACAGGGAGAAAAATCCCACCGCGCTCATGATGCCCGCCCCGCAGTGGGGACAGCGGTAGGCAATGGTCGTTTGTTTTGGGGTAAGAACCATATGATATTCCCTTTCGTTCAGTCAGCTTTTCATATTCAGTATATTACACAAAGGTGGATTTGGCTATACATCCTCACATCCGTTTGAAGCGCATCCAGCGGGGGATGAGCAGAATCTCCGCCAACAAACCGATCACCGTCAGTCCAAGCCAAAGAAGGATGGTGTTGTTCCATCCGCCGATCTCTGCGACAAGGCCTGTCACATAGGAGGCCGCTGCGCATCCCCCGGAACCGACACAGTTCAGCAATCCCGTCACGGTGGAAACTACACCGTGGCGGCCAAAGCGGAGCGGAATGATGCCCATAAACAGGGTATTGACGCTGGTCAGCAGAACCAGGATCAGCGACAGCAGGATCAGCATCGCCCAAATCGACTTCATCCCCACCGTCAGCACCAGGATCAATCCGATACCCACCACAAAATTAAAGAAAGCGATGGACTTCATTTCATCGTGCAGCCAGTGCATGAAAACAAATTGCGCCAGCATTGCGCCAAAGATGGAGGCGAGGGAGATCACGGTGGAGATTGCTACGGTAAAGCTCGGATCTGCCGAGAAGATCTCGGTCAGCAGGGTGGGCGACCAAACGGTAACGCTTTCCTTCACCACATAGAATGCGGCGATCGCAGGCATCATCACAAATCCGCCGGACACCGCCATGTAATAGATCAATCCGTGGCCGGAGGACTTCTTCTCCTCCGCCTTCTCTTCCACAGGCGCAACGACCTCGCGGGTCATGGTCTTCGCGCTGATCTTCCGGGTCAGCACAAACCAAATTCCTGCCAGTATTGCCAAAACAGCAGCAGGCATCAGGAAGCAGAACTCCCAAGACCAGATCTTCATAATACCGGCGCAAAGCAGATTGGAGGACATAATGCCCACCGCGGCGGCGGCAAACAGGATCGAGCCGGCCGAAACCCGCATCTTCTCCGGGAGGACTCCCGATACCAAACGAATCAGCGTGGGATAAACCGCCGACTGCGCAAATCCGTTCACTGCCCAAATGACCAGATAACACCAGAAGGGCGCCGAGGAACACATTGCCCAAAACATAACCAGATTCGACAGGGCCGAGCCGACCAGGCTGACGACGATCAGCGAAAACGGAGAAAGCCGATCCGACAGGAAGCCGTTGACAAGCTGTCCCCCCGCATAAACAATGAAAAACACGGTGTGGATCAGCCCCGCCACATCCTTTTCCAGGATGCCGGTGGTGGTAATCTCCGTAATGGCCGCCGCCAGATTCAACCGCCCAAAATAGATGGCACCGTAGAGGATGCAGCAAAGTGCAAACAAAAACCGTCCGTCCCGCAGGTCGGTCAGTGCAGTTAAAGTCAGCCGGCGTTTCATGAAACCAGCCCTCCGAGATTACATTTTTAGGGCGCATAATACCCTTCTGCTTTATTATAGCAAATTCCCCCTCAAATTTCAACATTTTCCCGTCATACTTATCCACGTTTTCTCGCCCCTCGAAGAAACAAAATTTGTGCATTCAGCACGCCCCTTGGGACAGAAAGTTATCCTTGACTAACTCAAAGCTCCCGTGGTAGAATAGAAAGGAAGTTAAGGGAGTAGTCGGCGCATCTGCGCGGCCGCGTCAACAGACTGGCGAAAGCCTGGCGCGGCATGAAATGATGAGACTTATCTGTCCGCGGGACAGGTAGGTCATTTTTTATTTTGGAGGAGATCATCATGGGTTTGGGCGCACTGTTTATTGTTGCCATCGGGCTGTCCATGGATGCCTTTGCGGTGTCCATCTGCAAGGGATTGTCGGTATGCCGGGTAAGGCCCCGCCACGCCATCATCACGGGGCTTTGGTTTGGGGGATTTCAGGCGCTGATGCCTCTCGTCGGCTATCTGCTGGGCACTCGTTTTGAGGATGCCATCAAGCAGTTCGACCACTGGATCGCCTTCATTCTGCTGGGACTGATCGGTGCGAACATGATCCGCGAGTCCTTTGGAGATGCCGAGAAGCTCAACGACTGCTTTGACTGCAAGACCATGTTCCCCTTCGCCATTGCCACCAGCATCGATGCCCTGGCGGTGGGGGTTTCCTTCGCCTTCCTGGGGGTGGACATCATCCCCGCGGTGAGCTTCATCGGCATCATCACCTTTGCCCTTTCGGCGGTTGGCGTGAAGCTGGGCAATGTCTTCGGTGCACGCTACAAGTCCAAGGCCGAGCTGGCGGGCGGGATTATCTTGATTTTGATGGGAACGAAAATTTTGCTGGAGCATTTGGGGATATTGGGATAATTGGGGCGCTGCCCCAAACCCCGCTTAAGGCCCTTTTTGAAAAAAGGGCCTTAAGAATCCCTAAAAACTTCCGTATAACCCCTTTTTGAAAGTTTTCGCGGGGGTGTGGGGGAGCCTTTTTCGGCGCTTTGCGCCCGGCTCCCCCACATTCTTTTTTGCAAATCATAATTCGTAAATAAATTTATATAAATCTATTGACAAGTTTAATAATCTGTGTTATACTTTTCTCAGAAACACGAAAGGGATGGTGGAAATGGGATGAAAAAAACCGTATATTCCCTCGTACTCAGCGAGGATGTTGTGGCCGAGATCGATCGGCTGGCGTATCACAAGGGGACAAACCGATCCAACATGATCAATCAGATTTTGGCGGAGTACGTTTCCTACGTTACCCCCGAGAAGCGGATGCGGGATATTTTCGGGCGGCTGGAGGCCTTGCTTGACGGGCGGGACAGCTTTCATGTGCAGCTGACCCAGTCGGACTCCCTCTTCTCCCTGCGGTCTGCGCTGGATTTCAAGTACAATCCCACCGTGCGCTACAGCGTGGAGCTTTACCGCACTCCCTCCCCCGAGGGAGCGCTGGGTGAGCTGCGGGTAGCACTGCGCACCCAGAACAGCACGCTGCTGCTTTATCTGATGCAGTTCTACAAGCTGTGGAACCGGGTGGAGGAGAATTTTTTCGGCGCACCGGTGCATTGCCGGCTGGAGGATGGGGGAAAATACCTGCGTCAGCTCCGTCTGCACGCCATTGTCAAGGGGGCGGATGCCGATTCCGCCGGAAGCGAGACCCTGGGCGAGCTGATCGCCGCCTACATCCGCACCTTCGACGCCGCACTGAAGGCATATTTTTACCATTTGAGCGATCCTTCCGCCGCTGTGGCGGAGGTCGAGCGCATCTACCGCAGCTATCTGTCGGCATCTACCCTGGTGCTGTAACGGCTGCGGCACGAAAAAGGAGGACCTGAATTGAATCTGCAGAAATTTACGCAAAAAAGCATGGAGGCGGTACAGGCCGCCCAAAATCTTTCCCTCTCCCACCGCAATCCGCAGATTGAGGAAGCGCATCTGCTCCTGGCTCTGCTGGAGCAGACCGACGGGCTTTGTGCCGAGCTGCTCTCCCGGGTGGGAGCAGACACCGCGGCCCTTGCCGCCCGTGCCCGGGAGATCATCGCCCGCCTGCCCCAGAGCAGCGGCGGGGATGCAGAAAAGGTTTACATTTCCCGGGGTCTTGAGGCGGCGCTGAACGAAGCCGAGGCTCAGGCTTCCCGAATGGGGGACAGCTACGTCTCGGTGGAGCATCTTCTGCTGGGGCTGATGGAGAAGGCATCCACCCTGAAGGACAGCTTTGCCGCCTGCGGGGTGGAGAAGAAGGCTTTTCTCGATGCCGTGAAATCTGCCCGGGGCGGCCGGAATGTCACCACCGACAACCCCGAGGCCACCTATGACGTGCTGAGCAAGTACGGGCAGGATCTGGTGGAGCTGGCACGAGCGCAGAAGCTGGATCCCGTCATCGGACGGGACGAGGAGATCCGTCGGGTGATCCGCATCCTCTCCCGCAAGACCAAGAATAATCCCGTCCTCATCGGTGAACCCGGCGTTGGCAAAACCGCCATTGCCGAGGGCCTTGCCCAGCGGATCGTGCGGGGGGACGTGCCGGAGGGACTGAAGGACAAAACCATCTTCTCTCTGGATATGGGCGCCTTGATTGCCGGCGCCAAATACCGCGGCGAGTTTGAGGAGCGCCTCAAGGCTGTTCTGGCGGAGATCAAAAAGAGCGAAGGCCGCATCCTGCTCTTCATTGACGAGC
>JAFTUB010000006.1 GCA_017466495.1 Clostridia bacterium | reverse complement strand
CCCCTGGGTGCGACCCTCATGGGCGAGAAGGTGGAGGATACCCTTGGGAAGGGCAAGCACGGTTCCACCTTCGGCGGCAACCCCATCTGCTGTGCCGCCGCCAATTATGTGCTGGAGCGGTTGGATGATGCCTTCCTTGGGGAAGTGCAGGACAAGGCGGCATATTTCCGGGAGAAGCTGCTGGCCATGCCCGGGGTGACCGCCGTCAGCGGCCTTGGGCTGATGATCGGCATCTCGCTGAAAGCCGGGGATGCCCACGATGCGGCATTGCGCTGCCTTGCCCGTGGGCTGATCGTGCTCACTGCCAAGGACAAGGTGCGTCTGCTGCCGCCCCTGAATGTCAGCCGCGCCGATATGGATGCGGGTCTTGCCATCCTGGGCGAGGTGATCGCCGAGGTTGTGGCCGAAGCTGAAGCGAAGGCCAAACAACCCGGGGTATAACCGGAGGCCACCCATCCAAGCCTCCCTCCCGGAGGGAGCCTGAAAAACTATACAAAAAGGAGACAAACATATGAACCATCTTCTCAAGCTTTCCGATCTCACCGGGGAAGAGATCCTCGACATTCTGAACCTTGCCGACCAGCTCAAGTACGAGCAGCACAACGGCATTCCTCACCCCCATCTGGCGGGCAAGACCCTGGGCATGATCTTCACCAAGTCCTCCACCCGTACCCGCGTCTCCTTTGAGGTGGGGATGTATCAGCTGGGGGGCCAGGCCCTCTTCCTGTCGGGCAATGACATTCAGCTGGGCCGCGGCGAGCCCATCCGCGACACCGCCCGCGTGCTCTCCCGCTATCTGGACGGCATCATGATCCGCACCTTCAAGCAGTCGGATGTGGAGGAGCTGGCTGAGTACGGCTCCATTCCGATCATCAACGGACTGACCGACTTCTGCCATCCCTGCCAGGTGCTGGCTGACCTCATGACCATCCGCGAGAAGAAAGGCTCCTTCAAGGACCTCAAGCTTTGCTTCATCGGAGACGGCAACAATATGGCCAACTCGCTCATCGCCGGCTGTATCCGCCTGGGGATTCAGGTAGCCATCGGCTGTCCCGACGATTATCGCCCCGACGAGGGTGTGATGGCCGAGGGCTTTGCCGCCGGTCTGCTCACGGTTACCTCCGATATTTTTGCCGCTGCCAAGGACGCCGATGTGATCTATACCGACGTTTGGGCAAGCATGGGGCAGGAGGGCGAGGCTGCCGAACGGCAGAAGGTCTTCGCGAACTACCAGGTTAACGCCGAGCTCATGGCGGTGGCCAAGCCCGATGCCATGGTGCTCCATTGTCTCCCCGCACACCGTGGCGAGGAGATCACCGACGAGGTGCTGGAAGCCCACGCCGATGAGATCTTTGAGGAGGCCGAGAACCGCCTCCATGCCCAGAAGGCTGTCATGGTCCGTCTGATGGCATAATTCCAAACCAAACCGAACGGGGGAAATCGGGATGAAGAAACGAAACGTGATCCTGTGCCTGTGCGCACTGCTGGCGGCCGTGCTCCTGTCGGCCTGCGGCGGTGCTTCCGCGGGGGGAGAGGGAAAGGAACCCGCCCCCGAGACCACAGCGCCGCCCCCTGCCGTGGCTGATTTCACCCGGGGCTGGGCGCTGGTGCAGAGCGACCGCACCAACGAATGTGCCGAGAGCATGAAGCTGCTGCAGAAGGCCTTCGAGGAGCTCTTCGGCTACGCCCCTGTGATGTGCAGTGACTTCTTCACCAAAAACGAAACGCCGCCGGAGTATGAGATTGTGGTGGGCAAGACCGAGCGGGACACCGCTGCATCGGTGTACGAAACCATGGCCGAGGGCGACTACGTTTATGAGGTGGTCAGCGACCGCGTGGTGGTCATCGCCGGCGACACGGCGGGAAACACCCTCCGCGCCGCAAAGCAGTTCCTGTCCGACTGCTTCGGTTACACCGAAGAGGGGACGGGCAAGGCCGCCGCGCTTCCCGTGGGCACCAATTTCCGGGGGTACTATATGATTCCTTTTGCCAACCCTGTGCTGGATAACTTCGCCGACCCCGATGTGCTGTACTATGACGGTGTGTATTATATGTACGCCACCTCCTACAATGTGGGCATCGGCTATGAGGTGTACACCTCCACCGACCTGCAGAATTGGGAGAACAGGGGAATGTGCCTGCGCAACGCCTGGGGCTTTGACCGCTGGTACTGGGCCCCCGACGTGGAGGAGCACAACGGCAAATTCTATATGTTGGTCAGCGCCGACGAGCATCTCGGTTTCGCCGTGGCGGATAATCCCCTCGGCCCCTTCGTGCCCTGCGAGAACTATCTCTTTGCCGATGCGATTGACGGGCATATCTACTTTGAAGGGCACGATATGTACATCTACTACGTTGCCTGGGGCGACGGGCATTCCTACGGCATCTACGGCTGCAAGATGAAGGACGATTATCTCACCCCCGATCTGTCCACCGAGAAGCGGCTGATCTATCCCACTGAAGCCTACGAAAAGACGGCCGGAAGTGTGACCGAAGGGCCGTATATGCTGGTGAAGGATGAGGTGTACTATCTCACCTATTCCGGCTCGGGCTACACCGGCCATTTCTACTGTGTATGCTATGCCACCTCAGACTCTCCTCTGGGGGATTTCACCAAGTACAAGAAGAATCCCGTTCTTATCGGGGACGGCAAGACCTCCTTTGGCGCGGGACATCACTGCTTTGCTCCCCTGCCCGACAGCGAAAACGGGGATTTCGCTATTGTTTACCACATTCACCACGACAAATATAACGTCCATCCCCGTCACATCTGCGTGGATCTTGCCCGCTTCCGGGAAACCGAGAACGGCGTGATCTTGGAGTGCGACGGACCGAATTTGAGCAAATAACAGACCGAAGAAGCGCGGGAGATTTCTCCCGCGCACTTCGGCATATGATCGAAAATTCTATCAAAGAAGGAACACATTATGGCAAAACGATATCTTCAGCTGGCCGACGGACGGGTGTTCGCCGGAGAGGCCTTCGGCGCTCCCGGCGAGACGGCGGGGGAGCTGGTCTTCTCCACCGGCATGGTGGGTTACATGGAAGCCCTCTCCGATCCCCGCTATCACGGGCAGATCCTCATGCAGACCTATCCCCTTATCGGCAATTACGGTGTCATCCCCGCTGACATGGTCAGCGAGGGGCTTCACCCCCGGGCTTATGTGGTGAGGGAGCTTTGCGGCGAGCCCTCCAACTACCGCAGCGAGGGAGCACTGAACGATCTTCTCCGGGCGCAGGGGGTTATTGGCATCAGCGGTGTGGATACCCGCGCCCTCACCGTAATCCTGCGGGAGTGCGGTACCATGCCCGCACGCATCACCGATGAAATACCCGCTGAGACCGATACCGCCTGGGCGGCGTCGGTACCTGCGGTGTCGTTGGCTGAAGTTGCCCCCACCGAGGCGCACACCTATGTTCCCGAGGGAGAGACCGTCGGCCGTGCAGCCCTCATCGACTGCGGCTGCGGCGCATCCCTTGCTCGGGCCATGGCCGAGTATGGCATTGCGGTGACGGCATATCCTCCCACCGTAACGGCCGGGGAGATCCTTGCCGCAGGGCCCGATCTGCTGCTGATCTCCGGCGGCCCCGGGGACCCGAGGGAGCCCGCCGCCGCACCGGTGGCGGCCGCCTTGCGGGAACTGCTGGGGAAGATCCCCGCATTTGGGGTGGGGCTTGGCCATCAGCTCATGGCCCTGGCCATGGGGGCTGAGATCTGCCGGCTGAAGGTGGGACACCGGGGGGCCAACCAGCCCGTGAAGTGTCTCGCCGACGGGAGGATCTCCATTACCGCCCAAAATCACGGCCATGCCGTGGATGCCGCCACCCTCCTGGAGGGAGCGGTCTGCACTCACATCAATGTCAACGACGGCAGCTGCGCCGGGATTGCCTATCCCGCCCTGCACGCCCGCTCGATTCAGTACGATCCCCCCGCCGCCGAGCTTGACGGCGTGATTTCTGCGGCAAAGGAGGCGGCCATCCATGCCCTTTGATCCTTCCATTAAAAAAGTTCTGGTCAT
>JAFTUB010000052.1 GCA_017466495.1 Clostridia bacterium | reverse complement strand
CCGACGCCCATCCCGATGCACGGGAGAAGCTGTTGGTCTGCATTGGCGAGAAGAATCCTCACGGTCTGCGCGCCCTGTGCGCCGAGCACGGGATTGCGGCAGATGCCGGGGAGCGGCTGGCTGCCCTGATGCAGCTGGGCGGCAGCTTCGATGAGGCGCTGGAAGGTCTGCGCGGACTTTGCGTAAGCGCGGCGGCCGGGGAGGGCCTGCGGGAACTGGAGGAGATCGCCGGGATGCTGGCACTCCACGGCTGCGGCTCTCGCTTGCGTTTGGACTTTTCGCTGGTCAATGACCTGCAGTATTACAACGGTGTGATTTTCAAGGGCTATCTGCGTGAGCTGCCTACCGAGCTGCTCTCCGGCGGACGGTATGACCGCCTGGCACAGCGCTTCGGCCGGGACGGCGGTGCCATCGGTTTCGCCATCAACCTGGGCTTGCTGGAGCGGCTTGGGGGAGAAGAGAGCGAATACGATGTGGATCTGCTTCTGACCTATGCGCCGGAGTGCACACCCATGGCGGTGGCGGAAGCGGTGCGTGCCCTGTCGGCCGACGGCCGTTCGGTGCGGGTACAGCCCATGGGGGCTCCCCTGGGGCTGAAGTACCGTGCGCGGATGAATCTGAGCGAGAGGGGGCTTGAGGTCAATGGGTGAACTGCTGAACATTGCGCTGCCCAAGGGGCGGCTGGGGGAGAAGGTCTATGCCCGCTTTGCCGAGGCCGGTTATCCCTGCCCGTCGGTGCTGGAGAACAGCCGCAAGCTGATTTTTGAAAATGAAGAAGCGGGAGTGCGCTACTTTTGGGTGAAGCCCTCGGATGTAGCCATTTATGTGGAGAGGGGCGCTGCTGACATTGGGGTGGCGGGGAAGGATATTCTGTTGGAATATGCTCCCGCTGTGTATGAGCTGGCCGATCTTGATGTGGGCAAGTGCCGCATGGCGGTGGCTGCAAAGAAGGGCTGGCGGGATGACACCGAGCGGACGCTGCGGGTAGCCACCAAGTTCCCCAACATTGCCCGGCGCTATTATGCCGGCAAGAGCCGTGAGATCGAGCTGATCCATCTCAACGGGTCCATTGAGCTGGCCCCGATTTTGGGGATGTCCGACGTGATCGTGGACATTGTGGAAACGGGAACGACCCTGAAGGAAAATGATCTTGAGCCCATTGAGGATATTGTGCCCATCAGCGCACGGCTGATTGCCAATCGGGTGAGCTATCAGTTTGCCCAGGCGAAGCTGGATGCGCTGCGGGACGCCCTGGTGAAGTGAGGATGCGGGGCCGCTGTCCCCGCGCCCCTGCCAAGGAAACTTTTTGAAAAAAGTTTCCGTGGGACCTTCAAAAACTTTCAGACTTGAGGTAGTACAGAAATGATTCCGATTTATTCGATGAAGGAGACCGATCGCGCCACGATTTTTGCGCGGGGCGAGATGGGAGCGGATGTCTCGGGGACGGTATCGGCGATTTTGGCCGATGTTCGTGCGCGAGGGGATGCCGCTCTGCGGGAATATACGGCCCGCTTTGACCGGGCGGATCTGGAGGATCCCACGGTAAGCGGGGCTGAGATAGAAGAGGCGCTCTCTGCGGTTGAGCCGCGGTTTCTGGAGGTGCTTCGTGAGGCGGCGCGGCGGATCCGTGCTTTCCACAGCCGCCAGGTGCGCCATGATTTTGTCATCAACGACCAGCCCGGCGTGGTGCTGGGTCAGCGGGTGATCCCCCTGGAGCGGGTGGGGCTGTATGTGCCGGGCGGCACGGCCAGCTATCCCTCCTCGGTGCTGATGAACGCCATTCCCGCCTCCATTGCGGGGGTGGACGAGGTGGTCATGGTTACCCCGCCCGGCCCGGATGGGAAGATCAATCCCGTGATTTTGGCGGCGGCGCACATTGCCGGCGTGGGGCGCATCTTCAAGATGGGGGGCGCGCAGGCGGTAGCGGCATTGGCTTACGGTACCGCGCGGGTGCCCAAGGTGGACAAGATCGTTGGCCCCGGCAATGCCTATGTGGCCGAGGCCAAGCGGCAGGTTTACGGACTTGTGGATATTGATATGATCGCGGGGCCCAGCGAGATTCTGGTGATTGCCGACGGGGCAAGCGATCCCCGCTGCGTGGCGGCGGACCTGCTTTCCCAGGCGGAGCATGACCGGCTGGCTTCTGCTGTACTGGTGACTGACAGCGCGGCACTGGCCGAGGCGGTACAGGCTGAGCTGGAGCGGCAGATTCCTCTGCTTCCCCGGGCAGAGATTGCCCGCACCTCCATTGACAACCGGGGCAAGATCATTGTGGCCGAGTCCATTGAGGAGGCCATTGCAGTGTCCAACGAGATTGCCCCCGAGCATCTTGAGGTTTGCGTGGACAATCCCTTCGACTACCTGGCGCGGATCCGTCATGCCGGTTCTGTATTCTTGGGGCGTGCCTGCCCTGAGGCGCTGGGGGATTATTTTGCCGGCCCCAACCACACCCTGCCCACCAGCGGCACGGCCCGCTTCTCCAGTCCCCTTTCGGTGGACGATTTCGTCAAGAAGTCGGCCTTCACCTATTACACCCCCGAGGCGTTGGCTGCTGTGGCTGACGATGTGGCCTTCTTTGCCCGCAAGGAGGGGCTGGAGGCTCATGCCCGCAGCGCCGAGGCAAGAGGCTGGGGCGAGAACTAATCTGTATTTTTCGAGGTTTATCATGTCGAAGTTTCTTCATGGGCGGCATGCGACCCTGAAGGCTTATGTGCCGGGAGAGCAGCCCAAGGATCAGCAGTATATCAAGCTCAACACCAACGAATCCCCCTATCCCCCCCTGCCCGAGGTGGTGGCGGCGGCTGAGGCCGAGGCGGCTAACTGCCACCTCTACTCCGACCCCGAGGGGACGGTGCTCCGGGGGAAGCTGGCGGCGCGCTACGGCGTGACGCCTGAGCAGATCATCCTGGGCAACGGCTCGGATGAGATCCTGTCCTTTGCCTTCCAGGCCTACGGCGGCCCCGGTGCCCCCGTGGCCTTCCCCGACATCAGCTACGGTTTTTATCCCGTGTATGCTGATCTTTACGGTATCCCCAAGGTGATCCTTCCCCTGAAGGAAGACTTTACGGTGGACATCGAGGCCTTCATGGGGGTGAATGCGGCCATGGTGGTGATCGCCAACCCCAACGCGCCCACGGGGCTTGCCCTCCCCCTTGCGGTGATCGCCCAAATCTGTGAGCGCAACCCGGAGAGCGTGGTGCTCATTGACGAGGCCTATGTGGATTTCGGTGGCGAGTCGGCCATCCCCCTTCTGGCTGAGCACCCCAACCTGCTGGTGGTGCAGACCTTCTCCAAGTCCCGTTCCCTGGCAGGGGGACGGCTGGGCTACGGCATTGCGTCTCCCGAGATTATTGCCGACCTCAACCGCATCAAGTATTCCATCAATCCCTACAACATCAACCGCATGACTCTGGCGGCGGGGGCGGCGACCCTCGACCATGATGAGGTCTGCGCTGCCCGCTGTGCCGAGATCGCCGGAACCCGTGCCTACACGGCGGAGGCGCTCCGCGCCCTGGGCTTTACCCTCACCGACTCGGTGGCCAACTTCCTCTTTGCCCGTCCCGCTGACGGCAACGCCGAGGGGATGTACACCGCTCTGCGGGAGAGAGGAATCCTGGTTCGCTACTTCTCGGGGGCGCGGGTGCGGGAGTATCTCCGCATCACGGTGGGCACCCGGGAACAGATGGACGCCCTGCTTTGTGCCGTTCGCGAGATCCTTGGCGCGAACTGATTTTGAACGAAATTCGGAAGGATGTTTTGATGATGACAAGACAGGCTGAAATTCAACGGAAAACGGCGGAGACCGACATTTCTCTTGCCCTCTCTCTGGGTGGGGGCGAGGTGAACATTTCCACGGGGATCGGTTTCCTTGACCATATGCTGAACCTCTTTGCCCGCCACGGCGGGTTTGGGCTCACCGTCCGCTGTGACGGCGACGTGCAGGTGGACGACCACCACTCGGCGGAGGACATCGGTATCTGCCTCGGGCAGGCCTTTGACCGCGCCCTGGGGGACCGTCGGGGAATTGCCCGCTACGGCTCCATGCTCCTGCCCATGGATGAGGCGCTGATCCTCTGCGCTCTCGATATTTCGGGTCGCTCCATGCTCTGCTGTGAGCTGGGTGAGCTTCCCCCTAAGGTTGGCAGCTTTGACACCGAGCTGGTGGAGGAGTTTCTGCTTGCCTTCACCCGCCACTTCCCCATCACCCTGCACCTGCGCAGACTGGCGGGAAGCAACACCCACCACATCATTGAGGGATGCTTTAAGGCCCTGGCCCGTGCCCTCGGGCAGGCGGTAGCGGTGGTGGGCAATGAGATTCCCTCCACGAAAGGGGTTCTGTGATGATTGCCATTATTGATTACGGCGTGGGCAACCTCTTCTCCCTGGACGCCTCCTTCCGCTCCCTTGGGGCGGAGACGGTGGTGACGGGGGATGCGGAGGTGATCCGCTCGGCCGAGCGCATTGTGCTCCCCGGGGTGGGCGCCTTTGCCGATGCCGCCGCCAAGCTCCGTGCCACGGGGCTGGATGCTGTGGTCTGCGCCGAAGCTGCGGCGGGCAAGCCCTTGTTGGGCATCTGCCTTGGGATGCAGATGCTGTTCGAGCGCAGTCACGAGTACGGCACCCACAAGGGGCTGGGACTCATCAAAGGCGAGGTCTGCCCCATTGCTCCCGTCATCGGAGCGGGACTGAAGGTGCCCCACATTGGCTGGAATTCCCTCGACTTCCCCGCGGGGAAGGCAAAATCCCCGCTGTTTCGCTATATCGACGAGGGGGACTACGTTTACTTCGTCCATTCCTTCGCCGCCATGGGCTGTGAGGACGCGCTGATCGCTACCTCCACCTACGGCGTGCCCCTCACCGCCGCGGTGGCACGGGACAATGTCTTCGGTACCCAGTTCCACCCCGAAAAAAGCGGCGATGTAGGCCTGCGGATCCTCCGCGCATTCTGCGAGGCGTGAAGACCGTGGGACGCTGTCCCACACCCTGTTGGGGGGCTTTTTGAAAAAAGCCCCCCAAGCCCCCTCAAAAACTTTTATAAATAATTTTTAAATATATTAAATAAATACTAAGCTAAGATTAAATTAAAAGTTGTTGCAAAATGTTTATAATATATTTTGTAAACTTTTTTTAAATCAATTAGCAAAAAATCTTTTGTTGGGTTTTAATATGATTATTAGGGTAGTACATATTTAAATTTTTATTGTAATGTCAAAGATAGATAACGTATTAACAACACTAGGCACAAATAATTCATCTCAAATAGCTACTGCGGTATTAGCAGGGTTTAAGATGATTTTCTTACCTATCGCAACAGCGACAGATAAAACGGCATCGCCAGAGCAAAAAACTTATACAATAATTAGAGATATTATTATGGAAGGATTAGCTCTAATTACCTATATCGGTGTTACTGGACAAATTCAAAAGCATGTGACTGCTCCTATATGTAAAGCTTATTATAAAGATAAAGCAAAAAAACTTGAAAAGACAGGATTACTAACTCAAGAAGAATTGAATACTTTACGCAATGTTGATTCTAAAAAGATAAAAATGGCAGGGGAAGATTTTCTTAATAGACTTTCGCCAAATAGAAAAAAATTACCTGATGACGTTACTCAGTATATAGAAAAATTAAATAAAATTGTTGAGAAAGCTGAAGGAAAAAGTGAAAAACCTTTAGTACAAACTTTAGAAAATTTTGTCTATGGCTTAAAAGACAATAAACCAAATGTAACGCCAAAAGAATCAGGAAAAACTGCCAAAAAGGCTACTGAAATATTAAAACCTTTAAAAGTGTTTCATAACACAAGAATTGCATTGTCTCAGCTTTCTGTGTGG
>JAFTUB010000051.1 GCA_017466495.1 Clostridia bacterium | reverse complement strand
GTTTGACTACGCCGGGGCCCAGGCCTGCCGTGTGCTCCGGGCCGAAGGTGTTTCCGCGGTGCTGGTAAACTCCAACCCCGCCACCATTATGACCGACCAGGCCATGGCCGATGCCATCTACCTGGAGCCCCTGACCGCCGAGACCGTCAAGCGCATCATCGAAAAAGAACGCCCTGACTCGATTCTGGCCTCCCTCGGCGGTCAGACCGGGCTTACCATTGCCATGCAGCTCCACAAGGAGGGCTACTTGCGGGAGCAGGGCATCCACCTGCTGGGCACCGATGCCGAGGCCATCATCCGCGCCGAGGACCGTGAGCTCTTCAAGGAGACCATGGAGCAGATCGGCCAGCCCATGATCCCCTCCGACATCGCCACCACCGTGGAGGAGTCGCTGGCGGTGGCCGACCGCATCGGCTATCCCATCATTGTCCGGCCCGCCTTTACCCTGGGCGGCACCGGCGGCGGTGTGGCCTACACCCCCGATGAGCTGCGCACCATCGCCGCCGTGGGCCTTGAGCTCTCTCCCATCCACCAGGTACTCATCGAGTGCTACATCTACGGCTGGAAGGAGATCGAAGTTGAGGTGATCCGGGACGGGGCGGGCAACAAGCTGGCCGTCTGCTCCATGGAAAACGTGGACCCCGTGGGCGTGCACACCGGTGACTCCATCGTGGTCGCTCCCGCACAGACCCTGGCTCTCCCCGAGTACAGTATGCTCCGCACCGCGGCCCTGGATATCATCGAAGCCCTTGGCATCGAGGGCGGCTGCAACTGCCAGTTTGCCCTGGATCCCGTGTCCAAGCGTTACGCCGTTATCGAGGTCAATCCTCGCGTTTCCCGCTCCTCCGCCCTGGCCTCCAAGGCCACGGGCTATCCCATTGCCAAGGTGTCGGTGCGCATCGCCCTGGGTTACCGCCTGGACGAGATCAAAAACGAGATCACCGGCTGTACCACCGCCGCCTACGAGCCCACGGTGGACTATGTGGTGCTGAAAATGCCCAAGTTCCCCTTCGACAAGTTCGGGGGCACCGACCGCAAGCTGGGCACCCAGATGAAGGCCACCGGCGAGGTCATGAGCATCGCACCCTCCTTTGAGGCGGCCCTGATGAAGGCCATCCGCGGCGCCGAGATTTCCCTTGACACCCTGAACGCCCCCGATGAATTGCTGGGGGGCGACCCCACCGACATCCCCGATCACGCCGACGACCTGCGGCTCTTCAAGATCTTCCGTGCCCTCAAGGCCGGCGTTTCGGTGGACGAGATCTATGATGTGACCAAGATCGACCGTTTCTTCCTCTGCAAGCTGAAGGGAATGGCCGATTTTGAAGCTTCCATCGCCGGCCGCGCCCTCACCGAGGAAGAATACCGCCGCGCCAAGGATATGGGCTATCCCGACCGGGCCCTGTCCCGCCTGACCGCCGCCCCCCTGCCCCCTGCCCGCAACGCCATCTATCGGGTAGTGGATACCTGCGCCGGGGAATTTTCCACCGAGCGGCCCTACTTCTATGCCACCTACGGCGACCCTGCCGCCGACGAGGTGTCGGCCTTCCGTCACCCCGACCGGGAGACGGTGGTGGTGCTGGGCTCCGGCCCCATCCGCATCGGACAGGGCATCGAGTTCGACTATTCCTCGGTACACTGCGCCTGGGCGCTGAAGCGGCTGGGCTACGATGTGGTGATCATCAACAACAACCCCGAGACGGTTTCCACCGATTTTGATGTGGCCGACCGCCTCTACTTCGAGCCCCTTACCCCCGAGGATGTGGACAATGTTCTCGCTATTGAGAAGCCCATCGGCGTGGTAGTGGCTTTCGGCGGACAGACCGCCATTAAGCTTACCGCGCATTTGGACAAGTGCGGCGTGAAGGTGCTGGGTACCTCCGCCGACGGCATCGACATGGCCGAGGACCGCGCCCGCTTCGAGGCCCTGCTGGAGGAATGCGGCATCCGCCGTCCCGCCGGCTGCGGCGTCATGACGGCGGATGAAGCCGTGGCGGCCGCCCACCGCCTGGGCTATCCCGTGCTGGTGCGCCCCTCCTATGTCATCGGCGGACAGAACATGGTCATTGCCGCCTGCGACGAGGACATCTACCGCTACATGGCCATCATCGAGGCCCAGGGCATCGACGATCCCGTGCTGGTGGACAAGTACCTGCTTGGCACCGAACTTGAGGTGGACGTGATCTCCGACGGCACCGACGTGCTGATCCCCGGCATCATGGAGCATATCGAGCGCACCGGCGTGCACTCCGGTGACTCCATCGCCGTTTACCCGCCCTTCTCGGTCACCGATCAGATGCGGGACAAGATCATCGAATGCTCCACCAAGCTGGCTCTGCGCCTGGGCACCCGTGGCCTGGTGAACATCCAGTACCTCATCTACGAAAACGAGCTTTACGTCATCGAGGTCAACCCCCGTGCCTCCCGCACCATCCCCTACATCAGCAAGGTGACGGGCGTGCCCATGGTGGATTTGGCCACCAAGATCATGGTGGGTGGCAGCCTGCGTGAGCAGGGCTACGGCAGCGGCCTTTGGCCCAACTCCCCCTATGTGGCGGTGAAGGTGCCGGTGTTCTCTTTTGCCAAGCTGGGTCACGTCAACCCCATGCTCTCCCCCGAGATGAAGTCCACGGGCGAGGTGCTGGGCCTGGGCAAGACCCTGGAGGAAGCCCTCTTCAAGGGCCTGGTGAGTGCCGGCTTTGCCCTCCACTCCCCCCACAGCGGCGAGCGGCAGTGCGGCGTTTACATCAGCGTCCACGACAGAGACAAACCCGACGCCATGGCCCTGGCCAAGAAGTTCATGGATCTGGGCATGGCCATCTACGCCACCCCCAAGACAGCGCAGTACATCGAGCAGCTGGGCTGTGACATCACGGTGGTGGACAACCTCTCGGGTGAGCACAATATCTTCCCCTACCTGGAGGACGGCTCGGTGAGCTATATTGTCAACACCTGCCCCAACCTGCGGAACAAGGTGGAGGAGCACATCTCCCTGAACCGCCGCGCCATGCAGCTGGGTATTGTGTGTATGTCCTCCCTTGACACCGCCCGCGCCCTGGCCGATACGCTCGCTTCCCGCTGGAGCCAGCAGAACACCGAGCTGGTGGATCTCAACCATATGCGCACCGAGCGTCAGCGTATCCGCTTTGCCAAGATGCAGACCCTGGGCAACGACTATATCTATCTCGACAACACCGACGGCTCCATCAGCGGCCCCGAGTCGCTGGCCGTTGACCTCTGCGACCGCAATTTTTCCATCGGCGGGGACGGCATTGTCCTCATCGAGCGTTCCTCCGTGGCCGATGCCAAGATGCGCATCTTCAACCGGGACGGCAGCGAGGGAGGCACCGCGGGCAATGCCCTGCGCTGTGTGGCCAAGCTCCTCTACGATCGGGGCATGGTGCGCCGCCTGCGCCTGACCGTGGAGGCGGGGGGACGGATCTATCCCCTGGCCCTGATCCTCACCGAGGGCAAGGTGTCCACCGTTGAAGTGGACATGGGCAGCTGCAGCATGGATCCCGCCGCCCTGCCCACCACCATTGCCCCCAATCGGGATGGCAGAATCATCGAGTATCCCCTCACCGTGGCAGGCCGGGATTGGCCCATCACCTGCGTGGATATGGGCAACCCCCACGCCGTCACCTTCGTGGATCGCGTGGATCCCCTGGATCTGGAGCAGATCGGCCCCCACTTCGAGTATTCCCCCTGCTTCCCCGCCCGGGTGAATACCGAGTTCGTCCGCATCGTTAACCGCCGCACCCTCAAAATGCGGGTCTGGGAGCGGGGCAACGGCGAAACCCTCGCCTGCGGTACCGGCGCCTGTGCCGCCGCCGTAGCCGCCATCGCCTGCGGCCATTGCGACCCCGACTGCGATATCACCGTGAAACTCCGGGGCGGTGACCTCACCGTCCGCGTCACCTCCGCCGGCCGGGTCTTCCTCACCGGCAACGCCGTCCTGGCGTTCGAGGGGGAGAAGGAGTTATAAGATTTGCGTTTTTGTGGGGGACCCTTTTTTGAAAAAAAGGGTCCCCCACGCCCCCTCCAAAAACTTTCAAACAATTGGGAATTGGCGGGGGCTGAAGATAGCGCGCTAAGTGTTTACGCCCATCAGCGGCAGCCGTCCTTCGGACGGACACCGGCTGGGCCAAGATACAAATAAAAACGCCTCGAAACCACAGTTTCGAGGCGTTTTTATACGCGAACCGGTCGCCAGGTAAGCGCACCGCCTTTCGCTCCCCACCCAAATCCGCACCGCACAAACATCAACCCTTTTTTTGGAAAGTTTTTGCGGAGGGGCTTGGGGAGGGGCTTTTTTGGAGCTCTGCTCCCAAAGCCCCTCCCCAATACCTCAATCCACCAAACGCGTCTTGGTCAAATTCGCGCGCTGGAAGTAGATGAAGGTCGCGGCGGAGCAGAGGAGCCAGCCGGCGGGGTAGCCCATGGCGATGGCCAGGAAGTTGCCCGGGATGAGGCGGGAAATGATGAAGAGGTAGATCTGGCGGAAGACCACGAAGGAGGCGAGCATGATGACCATAGGTGCGCGGGAGTTGCCCGCTCCCCGCAGGGCACCGGCGTAGATCTGATTCACCGTGCAGAGGATGTAGAAGGGGGTGATGTACCGCAGGAGGAGGGTGCCCACCTCAATGACGGCGGGCTCCTTGTTGAAGAAGGCCACGGTGTAGGGGGCGAAGATGATCACGGGGATCATCAGCACTGCCGTGGAGGCGGCAGCCATGGCGAAGGAGTAGGTGATGCCTTTCTTTGCCCGGGCCACTTGATTTTTGCCAAGATTCTGCCCCACGAAGGTGGTGGAGGCCAGGGCCAGGGATTGCATAGGCAGGAAGAGGAGCTGGTCGATCTTGGAGTAGGCGGTCCAGCCTGCCATGTAGGCCTTGCCGTAGACGTTGATGTAGGACTGCACGAAGACGTTGGAGAAGGAGGTGATCATCATCTGAATGGCGGCGGGAATGCCCACGCGGACGATCTTGCCCAGCATATCCCAATGGATGCGCAGGCGGCGAAGATCCAGCCTGATGCAGGCGTCCGAGCGCATCAGGGTGATGATGACCAGCACCGCCGATACCCCCTGGGCGATGATGGTGGCCAGGGCAACGCCCTCCACGCCCATGCGGAATCCCAGCACAAAGACCAGGTCCAGCACCGTGTTGAGCAGAGCGGATACCACCAGGAAGTAGAAGGGACGGCGGGAATCTCCCACCGCACGGAGAATACCCGCGCCGATGTTGTAGAGCATCAGCCCCAGCACACCGGTAAAGTAGATCCGCAGGTAAGCGGTGGACTCGGGAAGCACCTCGGCATCGGTGCGCATGGCCTGCAGCATCCAGGGCGTCATGCCCACGCCGATGAAGGTGAAGAGCACACCCAGCACCAGGGTCATGGTAATGGCGGTGTGTACCGTGCGGCTGACCTGCTCATGCTGGCCCGCGCCGTAGTATTGGGAAATCACCACGCCCGCACCGCTGGAAAGCCCCAGGAAAAAGCCGATGAGCATATTGATGATGGGACCAACCGTACCAACCGCCGCAAAGGCGGCATCGCTGACGTAGTTGCCCACCACCCAGGTATCCACCGTATTGTACAGCTGCTGAAAGAGATTGCCGATCAGCAGCGGAATGGCAAAGGTGATGAGGTGACGGAGGATACTGCCCTCGGTCATGTCCACTGCCTGCTTGGGACGGAAGAAACGGGCTTTTATCTGTGTCATGGATATAACCTCTGTTTTCAGTTGCGAGATTTCCGGGGGAGGACGGGTCTGCCTCTATTATACACCCAAGAGCGGCGTTTTGTAAAGGCTTGCGGCAAAATTCGGCAGATGAGGATTTTCTTCACTTCGCCTTGAAAAAACCATT
>JAFTUB010000050.1 GCA_017466495.1 Clostridia bacterium | reverse complement strand
CGTCACGGCTACGCCGTGCCACCTCCCTCTCGGAGGGAGGCTTTTCGTTAGCCCCAGTATATCATAAATCGGCAGAGAAAACAACATCTCTGCCGAAAGTTATGTGTATCCGTAGGGGAGACCTGCGGCCTCCCGCGGGCGAACACAGTTCGCCCCTACCATATTCCCAAAACATCCTTATGAGAAGTAGCGTAACGCGGCCTGCTTTTTGGCTTCGGCTCAATGAACAGGCAAAAACGGCGCATCGCAAAACTCTCCCGCAGAGAGAGTTTTGCCCGACCACGCGGGGGTTGTGCTCTTTGGGGGAATATGCTATACTATAACCGAAGCAAGGCCGAGCTTACTAATTTTTGCGAGGTGTACGATGAACAACATTGGACAGCGGATCAAGGCGCTGAGAAAAAAGAACGGCATGACGCAGGAGCGTTTGGCGGATCATCTCGGTGTGACCGATAAAGCGGTATCAAAATGGGAGTGCGGGCTCACGGCCCCCGATCTTGCGCTGATCATGCCGCTGGCAAGAGTCCTGCAGGTGTCGGCGGATGAGCTGCTGGGGGGCAAACAGGAGGAAATTGATGAGAGGCGTGCGGAATTTGACGAGCGCTGTGACCACCATCTGAAGTACGACACAAGAGAAAACTATCAGCTGGCACGCATGGCGGTGAATGAGTATCCCACGGACTACAAGTACCTTTCGTGGCTGGCGTTGTGCGAGATGTATGTGGCATACTGCAGCGAGTACAAGGACGATCCCACGGCGCCTTTTTCCGCAGAAATGATGGAGTGCGCAATCAAGCACAATAATACCGTAATTGCGGAGTGCGAGGACACCAAAATCAGAGAAAAAGCCATTTGGAATGCCATGGTTTGCCATGCCAATATGGGCCGGCATGATGAGGCCTTGAAGTATGCCGAAATGTTTCCGCAGGAAGCGCCGCTGACGCGGGACAAAGCCATGGAGCTGTGCCTGCAGGGGGATCGGCTGACCGAGTACCGAAAGTGGAGCGCGTACCGGCAGCTGCGCAATTTGTGC
Organism: Clostridia bacterium; assembly: GCA_017466495.1. Taxonomy (GTDB): domain Bacteria; phylum Bacillota; class Clostridia; order Oscillospirales; family CAG-272; genus SIG693. The sequence continues at coordinate 4,920 of JAFTUB010000050.1, read as the reverse complement.
GCTGCGCTTTCGCGGATTTATTGGTTTGCCGAGTCCGGGGAGCCATATGGGATCGCCGCGCTGGATGCCGAAGAAACGATGATCGAAACGGCATTTCCGGACGGAAATTACCTTGATTTTCACAAGAATCTATGCTGCATCTATCAGAAACGGGCGGAATTTGCAGTCCGGGCCGGCGATTGCGGCAAGGCGGTGGAATATTTGCGGACGATGATGGCGAACGCCCAAAAGATCCCCGGCGGGGAGATGCGCTTCACCTCCGGGGCCTTGGCGGGACTGTCCGTGAATTTCGTGCAGGACAATATGCTGCCCTATGTCATCAACGGGGTGGATGATGTGAACCTTCCGATTCCCGAGCAGCTGAAAAACAGGCTGAAGCTGGAGATTTTCGACCCGCTTCGGGGGAGAGAGGATTTTGCGGCACTGCTGGGATAGTTGAGTTTGGGCAAGGCGGCTTCTCTTTTGGGCGGCGCATCTTCACGGTTGACATTGCTTTCCTTTCATGATATGATATAAACCAAAGAAAGACGCTTGCCCGATGCTGAAGGAGGGCTGCTATGAAAAAAATGTTTTTGCTTGGGTTGGCTTTGGCCATGATCTTTGCTTCGTCCTGTGGCGGAACGGTGCCCTCGGGGAAGAGTATCACCACGGCAGCCGGGGAAGAAGCGTCCCGGCCGGCAGATACCGATCCCGCAGCAGGCGACGCGCGGCTTCTGCAGCTTGCGGTCAATGGGATGCCCCTGCCCGACTTCGACCCCGATAACACCGCGTACACCTTCTCTGTGGAAAATGCCGAGTCCATGGCGGTGGAGGCGGTGGCTGCGCAGGAAGGCGCAGCGGTGGCAGTGACGCAGAACGGCGCATCCGTGACGGTTACGGTGACGAGCAAAAACGGCGAAAATCAAAGGGTATATACCCTGGATGCCTGCGTGGCACTGGAGGGCCGTGTGGTCAATCACAATGGTGCCAATGCCACGGTGACCTATGTCATCGATGACGGCGATCAGCAAACGGCGGTTTCGGTGATCAGGAATATGGCCGCAAAGTATCCCTCCCTTGCCGCCAGTTTTGCCTTGGTTACGGAAGACCTGGCCACCTTCAAAACGGTGGAGGGGGGCGACGGCGTTCCCGAATACCTTAAGGATGAAAACGGGAACTATGTGTATTCCAAGAACAATGCCAACTGGAATTTCTGGGACAAAATGCTGCACAAGTACGGCCGCGACGGCTTTGAGGCGGTCAGCCATTCCCACACCCACAGGTACTGGGGAGAGAGCGACGCGGGTGGGACGTTTGATTTCCGCCTGTCCAACGGAAAGACAGTGACCTCGGAGGCCTTCCCCCGGGGGAATGTGTCCAAGGAATTTTGGGGCTCCAATCAGATTATTCGCGAGCTGGGACAGCGCGGGCTGGTGTTTGTCCGCCCGGGCCTGACCCACGAGGGGCAGGGGCTGACCGCTATCCCCGGATTTTGGGACAATATGCAGAACTCCGGGGCGTTCATCGGTGCGCGGGGAACCTATACCCATCCCGACAAGCCCGAGACCATGCTCAATTCCTTTACTGACTTCGGGAACGCGGATGCGCGATTTTTCCTCAAATCCTACATGGTTCAGCATTATAACACCAGTCCCGGGGTGAAGACCGAAAAGGGGAAATCCACCCCCGAGGAATGCCTGGCGGAGGGAATCGAATATTGGACCGACTACATTGACGCGGCGGTGGAAAACAACGCCTGGGCGGCGTTCTGTATCCACACCATCCGTCCCGACACCCATGTGGGGAGCGGACACTATATTTTTAATTCCCAGGCTGATGCGCTGTTCGCTTATACCGAGCAGCTTTCGGCGGAAAACAAGGTCTGGGTGGCCAATCTCACCGATGCCTTCCTCTATGCCATCGAATGGTCCACTTCCTCGGTGGAGGCATATCAGGTGGGGAACGACCGGGTTGTGGTGTCGCTTTCCTGCCGCGAGGATGCGGAGATCTACTGCCTGCCGCTGACGGTGCGGGTTCAGCTTCCCGCCGGGAAGACGGCCGCCTCGCTGGACGGTACAGTGCTGCCTACCGTGGAAGAGGAGGGGCGTGTTTATGCCTGCCTTGACCTGGCCCCCGGCAGCGAAGTGACCCTTGACCTGCAGTAAACTGCCGATGCATCGAAGTATTTGTCTGAAAGGAAGTGCGCCATGAGAAGATATATCACACCGCTGAATATTCTTTATTTTGCCCTGATCAGTGCGGTGTTCAACAGCTATTTGCTTATCCGGGCGTGCCCGTATCTGCTTATTTTGATTCTGCCGCTTTTCCTTGCGCTGAATATCCTGCCGGGCATGCGCCCGGCCGGCACGCGGCAGCTGCGCCTCAAGCTGTGCAATCACGGCACGGTGCTGCTTGCTCTTTTTGCCTTCTCCCTGATTCCCTCCCTTGTCTGGCACGGGGTACTGGCGTTTTGCCTGCTTCCCGCGAGATATGCCGATCTGCTGTTCAGTATGCTGTTCTGTGTGGTCTCCTCGGCGCTGTTCTTTTGGAACGGTATTTTGTGCGTGTATTTCACCTCCACGCAAATGGGGATCAAATGGCGGGTGGCAGGGGCGATGTGCGGCATGATTCCCATTCTGAATCTGCTCGTTTTGACCCGCATCATCGGCATCACGTCGGATGAGGTGGAGTTTGAGATTGAGCGGGAGCGCATCGCCTCCGATCCCGCCCTGGCGGATATCTGTCGGACGAAATATCCCATCATCTTAGTGCACGGGGTGTTTTTCCGGGACAGCCGGCTGTTCAACTACTGGGGCAGAGTGCCCCATACCCTGGAATTGCACGGTGCCACCATCCATTACGGGAAGCACCAGTCGGCACTGACGGTGAAGGAAAGTGCAAGGGAGCTGGCCGCACGGATCAAGCTGATTGTGGAGCGGTCGGGGTGTGAGAAGGTCAATATTATCGCGCATTCCAAGGGCGGGCTGGATTGCCGCTACGCCATCTCCGAATTCGGAAGCGCCCCCTATGTGGCATCCCTGACCACGGTGAACACCCCACACAGAGGGTGCCTGTTTGCCGAAAAGCTGCTGTACGCCATTCCCGAGAAGATCAAGCTGAAGGTGGCAGATGCCTACAATGTGACCCTGCGGGCGCTGGGGGACGAAACCCCCGATTTTCTGGCGGCGGTGCGGGACCTCACGGCGGAGGAATGCCGAAAGCGCAACGAGCTGCTGACCTTCCCCGAGGGGATATACGCCCAAAGTGTGGGCTCGGTGCTGGGCCATCCCCGGAAAGGGCAGTTCCCGCTGAATCTGTCCTATCGCTATGTCAAAAACTTCGATGGAGAAAACGACGGGCTGGTGGGGGAAGCCTCCTTTGCCTGGGGGGAGAAATACACCCTTCTCCGCACCGAGGGGGAGAGGGGTATCTCCCATGGAGATGTGATCGACCTCAACCGCGAAAATCTGCCGGACTTCGATGTCCGCGCATTCTATACCGACCTGGTCAGCGACCTGCGGGAGCGCGGACTTTGATGCCCGCAGGGGCAAAAAAGCTTTCATCCGGGGCGCGAACTTTTCTTGACATTATTTGGCTTGTGTGATACAATACAGGTGTCAAAGCACCAGAAGGCTTGTTCTGGATTTTTGCGTAACATGGGAGGAATATGATGAAAATCGCAACAACAACCGGTGATTTTGGATTTTTCTGCAGAACGGATGAAGAACGCATCAGAGAGCTGCACCGCGCGGGCTTCCGATACATTGACATGAGCCTGTACGGGTTCAGTCCCGCCTGCGTATATATGCAGGACAATTGGAAGGACGAGGTCCTGAAGCTGCAGGAACTGGCCGACGAGCTGGGCATGACCTTCGCACAGGCACATTCCCAGGGCGGCAATCCCCTCTCCCCCGATCCGGCTCATGTGGAGTTCCTGCTGCAGGCAACTCTGCGCTCCATTGAGATCTGCGAAGTGCTGGGCATCAAGAACACCGTTGTACATAACGGTATGGCAAACGGCCTGTCCAAAGAGGAATGGTTCGTGCAGAATAAGGCGTTCTACGAAAAGCTCTTCCCCACCATGGAGCGCTGCGGCGTGAATGTGCTCTGCGAAAACTCCACCAAGGCCAACATGGGTGAGCGTTATTTCATCAACAGCGGTAAAGATATGCGGGAGTTCATCGAATTTGTGGACCATCCTCTGATCCACGGCTGTTGGGATACCGGTCACGCAAACTGCGAAGGCAACCAGTACGAGGATATTCTGGCGGTTGGCGACGAGCTCTACGCCATCCACTATAACGATAACCGCTGCGCCAAGGACGAGCACATTGCACCCTTCTGCGGCCGGATGAACCATGATGAAATTATGCACGCCCTCATCGATGTGGGCTTCAAGGGCTACTTCACCTTGGAATGCAGCTCTACCCTCACCTGCTATAACCAGTGGACGGGGAAGAGAAGACGCTTCGAGGCCAAGGATGTTCCCCTGAAGCTCAGCGAGCCCCAGCTGTTCATGCAGCGGCACATGGAGGCGATGCTGTACGATACCGCCAAGTGGATCCTGGAGGCCTACGATCTCTTCGAGGAATAATCGGGCGGCAGGCTTGACCTGCATAAAAATTCCGCACACGGGAGTGTGCGGAATTTTTATGTTCTTTTGGGGGCTGTGCGGCGGAAAAATTCAACCGGAAGTGGAAATGCGTTCAAGGAGCGGGTTATTGTATCCCGGGTGTGGGTGTGATATAATACAGATACAGCAGGCGCCGCTGAATAAAATTGATGAGAGGTTACGATGAATCTGAAAATCGGAGAAAACATCAGAAGATACCGACGGGAGAAGTCGCTTTCCCAGGAGATGCTGGCGGAGCGTCTGGGCGTGAGCTTCCAGGCGGTCAGCAAATGGGAACGGAACGAAACCTATCCGGATGTGACCCTGCT
>JAFTUB010000049.1 GCA_017466495.1 Clostridia bacterium | reverse complement strand
GGCACCGATACCTCGTCGATGCAGATGGCAGGCAGCGGCTGCGTGGCTGGCTGCATCTCGATCCCGACGCGGTACATTCACTCGGGCGTCGAGATGATCGACCTCGGCGACGTTGAGGCCTGTGTAGCCCTGACCGCCGCTTACCTCCATCGGGCTGGACGGAGGCGCGTGCCCATGCAGTTCTCTCCCAAGCTTCTTTCCCTTGCAGCAGAGGCTGAGGCGGCCCGTGCCGGGCATTTTGCCCGCATCGACGGGGTTTCCTTTGCCAACACCAGCCGCGTGCTGGATTCTTTTCGCACCCATCGGGTGTCGGATGCCCATTTTGCCGGTACCAGCGGCTACGGCTACGATGACCGCGGCCGCGAGACCCTGGATGAGATCTATGCCGACCTGTTCGGTGCCGAGGCCGCCTTTGTGCGCCATTCCATTGTCAACGGCACCCAGGCGCTGACCATCGGCCTCTTCGGCCTGCTTCGCCCCGGAGACATTATGCTCTCGGCGGCGGGCAAGCCCTACGACACCTTGGAAGAGGTCATCGGTATCACCGGCAACCCCGGTGACGGCTCCCTGCGGGACTTCGGTGTGGAGTACCGCCAGGTGGAGCTGGACGGGGATGAGTTCGACTATCCCGCCCTGGAGCGTGCCATCGCCGACTGCGGCGACCGACTCAAGGTGGTGTTTGTCCAGCGTTCCAAGGGCTACCTCAACCGCTGTACCCTGACGGTGGAGCAGATCGGCCGTTTCGCCGAGTTCGTCCACGCCCGCAGTTCCGCCTATGTGGTGGTGGACAACTGCTACGGCGAGTTCACCGAAGAGGTGGAGCCCACCGCCGTGGGCGCTGACCTCTGCATCGGCTCGCTGATCAAAAATCCCGGCGGCGGCATGGCCGAGAGCGGCGGCTACATCGCGGGCCGCGCCCGTGCGGTGGAGCTGTGCAGCTATCGCCTCACCTCGGTGGGCGTCGGCCTGGAGGTGGGTGCCACTCTGGGGCAAAACAAGAGCATCTATAAGGGGCTTTTCTATGCCCCCCACACCGTGGCGCAGGCGCTGAAAACCGCCCATTTTGCCGCTTACATCTTCTCCTCCCTGGGCTTTGGGGTGGAGCCTGCCTGGGATATGCCCCGCAGTGACATTATCCAGGCTGTGCGGATGCAGACCCCCGAGGGTCTGGTGGCCTTCTGCCAGGGAATCCAGGCGGGATCTCCCGTGGATGCCTACGTTTCTCCCGAGCCCTGGGCCATGCCGGGCTACGCTGACGAGGTGATCATGGCGGCGGGAGCCTTTACCCAGGGCTCCTCCATCGAGCTGTCCGCCGACGGCCCCCTGCGTCCCCCCTATACCGCCTTCTTCCAGGGCGGCCTGACCTACGAGTCGGGCAAGGTGGGGGTATTGTCCGCGGCCCAGACGGTGCTTGACCGGGGCCTTTGCAAACTGTAATTTGACGAGGTAACGAATATGAAAAAAGTATTGATTCTTGTGCTGACCCTCCTGATGCTGGTGGGCTGCGGCAAGCAGGCCGAAGAAATTCCCGAAAATATGCAGCTGGCCTCCCGCGGGGATGTGGCCTACTGCCTGTATGTCCCCAAGACCTGGAACGTCAACACCGACAGCGGCGTTTCGTCGGCTTACTATTCCTCGTCGGACAGCGCCAATGTCAGCGTCATGTCCTATATGCCCGAGGGGGAATCCATGTCCATCGACGACTACTGGAAGCTGACTGAAGAGAGCTACACGGCCTCCTTCGATGCCTACACTCTGGAATCCACCGAGACCACCCTGCTGGGGGGCCGCAAGGCGGGCAAGTATACTTTTGCCCTGACGGTGGGGGGAGAAGAGGTGCGCATGATGCAGATCATCGCCGCCTACAACCAGATGTTCTACATCTTCACCTACACCGCCGCGCCCGAGAACTTCGAGCGGCACCTGGAAGAGGTACAGACCATTGTTGACAACTTCTCCTTCCGCTGATCGGATCTACCTGGACAACAGCGCCACCACCCCCCTCTGCCCCGCAGCGCGGGAGAGGATGCTTGCGGCCATGGACTGCTATGCCAACCCCTCCTCGGTGCATGGGGCGGGACGGGATGCCCGAGGCATGGTGGAAAATGCCCGCCGGGAGGTGGCCCGCGTCCTGGGAATTACTGCACCTAAGCCGGGAGAACTGATCTTTACCGCGTCGGGAACCGAGGCGGATAATCTGGCGATCCTCGGCACCGCCCGCGCCAAAGCCCGCCGTACGGCCAACCGCATCCTCACCACCGACAGCGAGCATCCCGCCGTCAAAGAGCCCCTGGCTGTTCTGGAGCAGGAGGGCTTTGAGGTGATCCGCCTGTCTACCCGTAGGGGCGTGATCGACCTCGATGAGGCCTGCGCCGCCATGAATGAGCGGCTGTTCATGATCAGCATGATGTTGGTAAACAACGAAACGGGGGCGCGCTATCCTCTGGAAAAGATCTTTTCCGCCGCACGTCGGCTCTCCCCGCAGGCAATTCTGCACACCGATGCGGTGCAGGGTTTCCTGAAAGTGCCCTTCAGCGCAAAATCCCTGGGGGCGGATCTCATCACTCTCAGCGCCCATAAGATCGGAGGGCCCAAAGGGATCGGCGCGCTGTGGATCAATCCCGCCCTGCTGACGGCCAAGCGGATCGTGCCCGTCACGCTGGGGGGCGGACAGGAGAGCGGCTACCGCTCGGGAACCGAGAACACCCTGGGCATTGCAGGCTTTGGCGCTGCCGCCGCAGCCGGAGGAAGCTCCCTCGCCGCTGATACCACAAAAATGCGTCACCTGCGGGATGGGCTGATCGCCCGCCTTGCCGCCGAGCTGCCCGAGGTGCGCCCCAATCTCCCCACCGGGGAAACTGCCCCGCATATTCTCAGCCTGACTCTCCCTCGTATCAAAAGTGAGACCATGCTCAATCATCTCTCGGGGGCAGGAATCTGCGTATCTGCAGGCTCGGCCTGTTCCACCCACGCAAAAAATAAAACCTCTTCGGCCCTGCTGGCCTTTGGCCTCACCCCCGCCGAGGCAGATTCCACCATTCGTGTATCCATCTCCCCCGCCACCACCGAAGAAGAGATGGATCGGTTCTTCGCGGTACTGCGGGAAGGTGTGTCCCGCCTGGTGCGGTTTTGAATCGGATAAAAGAACGCCTGTCTTGCGTAAGACAGGCGTTCTTTTATGGGGTCAGCCGGGAATCAATGACCGAGCGGGAAAGCAGAAAATGCTGCCGGGTCATGGGGTCGTAGGTGCCGTTTTCGTTGTAGGTCAGCCACAGATCCCCGGAGGGAAGTGCCTTCATGTCCACGAAAAAGGGCTCACGAATTGGGAGGGGCAGGGAAACCGTTTCCACGCTTCCCCCGTCGGTGTCCAACACATGAAGGATGCAGAGCGGACCATCGGTGACAGCAGAAATTGCGTAGAGCCGACGGTCGGCGAGAGCATACTGCATACTGCCGTCGGGCCCCGACAGAATCAGCTCCACCTCGCGCTCTCCTGTGCGGAGAAGGTAAGTTGAGAGAGACTCAAAGGTGCGAAGCACAATGAAATCGCCCTGCAGAATGAAATCATAGGGCTGCTCGGTGCCGATGATCTCGGCCAGACCGTTCAGAGGCAGCTCGGCGACCGGTTCCCCCGTTAGGGAGTAGCGATAGAGGAAGAAGCGGTATTCCCCCGCAATCCTGCGGCGGCCGATGCCGTAAATTTTCCCGTCATCCACGGCGAAACGCTCGATCAGGCGCCCGCGGCTGTCGGTCCAGGATACATCGTTTTCATAGGTCTCCCGGATAATCTCGGTCTTGCCGCCATCCGCTGTGTACCGCACCGCGGTGGCCAGCGTGGCGTATTCCGCCTCGCTGCCGGGGACGCGGCAGATGCTGTAGGAGAGAAATTCTTGGTCGCTGAGTTTGCACAGGTAGATGAAGGGGCTGGTCTGCTCCAGCTCGTCCATGACAGTGACCTCGCCCGTTTTGCCGTCGGTGCGGGTAAGCTTCATGTCGTGCAGGGTATTTCCCCCAAGGGAGAAGGTGTAGCTTTTCCATTCGTACAGAAAACGGTCCTCCAGTACCACAAAGGAGCCCGAGCCCAACGTCCAATCGGGCAGGTCGGCGGGGTAAGTGAGGGAAGTCTTCTCCCCTGTCCGGGCGTGGATCAGGCAATCTTCCCAAACCAGTCCTTCCCCCGGCTGCTCAGTGGCAAGGGAACCGAAATAATTCTCTCCCAACTGTGTAATGAGGGCGAAATTGGGAAGCCCGTCAATGGGGATAAGTTCCGGTTGGGGCTGTTCCTGTGCCTGCGCGGCGGTGGTGTCCGAGGTATGGAAAATCTCCGACGGATTGCCGGTACACCCTGCCGCGGTGAGGGACAGGAGCAGAAGGGCGGCGATGACGCGGAGGGGCCTCAAGGTTTTTTCTCCTGCGCGGGGGCGCGAGCCGCACTCATTTCTCCGAAGAGGGTGAAGCCCAAAATCAGCACGCCGCCGATCACCTGCCAAAGGGTCATGGCCTCACCCAGCACCGTCACTGAGACGATCACCGCCACCAGGGGATCGATGTAGCTGAGGAGGGCGGTCTGCTGTCCCGGCAGGCCGCGGATGGCCGAGAAATAGAGACAGTAGTTGAGGCCGGTATGGATCAGGCAGACCACCGCAAGGCAGATCAGTCCGCGCAGATCCAGGGTTGCAGCCTCCACGGGGCCGCTCAGACAGGTGTAGGGGATCAGCACCAGGGCCGCAGCCAAAAACTGAAAGAAGGTGCGGGTGATGCCGTCGATACCGCGAATGACTTTGTTGAGCAGGATTACCGAAGCGTAGAGGACGGCGGCACCCAGTCCGAAAAGGATGCCGATGAGGTGGCGGTTCCCATCTTCGGCGGGGGCAAAGCCGGTGATCAGCACAATGCCCAGAGTTGACATGATAAAGCAGAGAAGATTGCGGGCGGTCATCCGCTCACGGAAGAGGAGGGGGCAGAGGAGGGTGACCAGCACCGGGGCAAAATAATAGCTGAGGGTGGCCGCGGAAACGGTGGTATAGCGGTATGCCTCAAAGAGCAGGATCCAGTTTACTCCCATGGCCGCGCCCGAAAGCAGGAGCAGGGGCAGGGCAGCGCGCAGGATGCCCGCCGGTATGCGGGCTCGACGCAAAAGCAAAACCAGGCCGATGAGCAGGGCGGCGGCAATGGCGCGCCACATGGCCAGCTCCGCCGAGGCCAGGGGGATGTATCGGACAAAAGGGCCGAGGGTGCCGAACACGGTCATGGAAAGAACCATCAGCAGCCGGGGCGAGAGGGAGTGCCGCATGGAAAAACCTCCTTGCAGGTGGGATGGATTTATTATAACGCAATCGGGGAAAAAAGTCAACGGCGCAAAAAAAGGACACTGCACCATGGTGCAGTGTCCTTTTGGGGAATGCTTACTCAGCAGCCTCAACGGTTTCCTCAGCGATGCAGTCGCAGCAATCGCAGGCGATGGCATCATCCTCTTCGCAGAAGTCGCAGTCGCAATCGTCAAACTCATCCAGCAGATCGTCGCAGCAAGCGTCGCACAGGCAGGGGCAATACTTCTCCCAAAGCTTGTATGCGATGGCGGCGATGGCAACAACGCCCAGAACGATACCGACCGAGATGCCGATGATCTTGCCGTAGTTTACCTTTTCCTTTTCCTTGATCCAGAACATGGCAGGATACCTCCTATAATAAAACTTCAACTATAGTATACCACATTTATCGGCAAATGCAAGGGCTTTCGGCGGATTATTTTGTGAATTTTTTTCCATTTGCGCCCTTTGGGGAAATTTGGGCAAAAAATAATGAAGTTTTTTGGGCAAAGCTCTTTCCATCCCCTGTGCTTTTGTGATATAATGAAGAGAATAGGAAAAGGAAGGTGAGAACATGACCTACGGCGAAATGACAGCGTTTTTAGCGGATGCGGGCGTGGACTCGCCGGCCTTTGATGCGGCACAGCTCCTGACGCATTTCTGCGGCGTGGATACCGCCGAGCTGAAGTGCAGTCCCCACCGAAACTACACCGATCCCGATCTGCTGGCGGCACTTCGCCGACGGGCGGACAGGGAACCTCTCCAGTACATCATCGGGGAATGGAGCTTTTGGCGGGAAACCTATCGGGTGGCCGAGGGGTGTCTGATCCCCCGGGCCGATACTGAGCTGTTGGTGGAATACGCCATTGCCCACCTGCCCCGGGACAGCCGTTTCCTTGACCTTTGCACCGGGAGCGGATGCATTGCTGTGTCCACCCTGGCATCCCGTCCCGACTGTGTGGCGGATGCGGTGGATGCTTTCCCCGTCCCCTTGACCCTCGCTCCGGAAAATGCCCGCCGCAATGGCGTGGCGGACCGTCTGACGGTGCGGCAGGGCGACGTGCTGGCGGGGGAAGGCGCCGTTGGGCAGTATGCCGCCATTCTCTCCAATCCGCCCTACATCGTGCGGGATGTTCTGCCCTCCCTGGCCCCCGAACTTGCCCATGAGCCCATGACGGCGCTGGATGGGGGAGAGGACGGATTGATCTTTTATCGCGCAATTCTGACGCATTACCGCGGGGCCCTTGCTCCGGGGGGATGCTTTATCTTCGAAATCGGCTACGATCAGGCCGAGGCCCTGGGGGAGCTTGCACGGGAGCATGGACTGATCTGTGAAATCTTCCGTGATCTCGGCGGCTGTGACCGCCTGGCTGTCCTCACCGAACTTTGATGGGAGAAGAAACATGAAGATTGAGATTTTTGACACCACCCTGCGGGACGGTGCCCAGGGCGCCGGGGTTGCCTTCACCGAGACCGATCGCTTCCGGGTCATTCACGCCCTGGACGATCTCGGCGTATCCTATATTGAGGCGGGGAATTTTGCCCTCGGCTCTAACGACTGGGATATTTTCCACCGTGCGGAGGAGCTGGGCAAGACTCTCCAAAACGCCCGTTTGGTGGCATTCGGCAGTACCCGCCGTGCGGGAGAGCGCGCCTGCGAGGATCCCGCGCTTGCGGCCATCGCAGAGAGTGCGGTGCCCGTGATTGCCGTTTTCGGCAAAAGCTGGGGATATCAGATCGAGAAGGTGCTCAACACCACCAAGGAGGAGAACCTGGCCATGATCGCCGATACGGTGCAGTATCTGAAATCGGCAGGCAAAGAGGTGATCTTTGATGCGGAGCACTTCTTTGACGGCTACAGCGACGATCCCCTCTATGCCTTGCAGGTTCTGCGAACCGCCCATGAAGCGGGGGCCGATACTCTTGTTCTTTGCGATACCAACGGGGGGATGCTGCCCGACATCATCGGCATGACGGTGTCGGCGGTGCGGGAGCACCTGCCCGGAGCCAGGCTGGCCATCCATTGCCACAATGACATGGGGATGGCGGTGGCCTGCTCCCTGTCGGCGGTGCTGGCGGGAGCGGTGCAGGTGCAGGGAACGGTTTCGGGGATCGGTGAACGCTGCGGCAATGCCAATCTCTGTACCCTCATTCCTCTGCTCCAGCTGAAGATGGGCTTCTCCTGCATCAGCGAGGAACAGCTGACGGCCCTCACCCCGGTGGCCCGTTCCATCACCGAGATTGCCAATTTGGATTTCAACGAGCGCTCTCCCTTTGTGGGGGCCTATGCCTTCACCCACAAGGCGGGGATGCACATTGACGCGGTGCGCAAGCGCCCCCGTACCTTTGAACACATTGATCCCGAGCGAGTGGGCAACAGCCGTAACCTGCTCATCAGCGCCCTGTCGGGCCGTGCCGCCCTGCAGGAAAAAATGCGGGATATTTTGCCCACCCTCACCAAGGAAAGTCCCCAGGTGGCCGATGTGCTGGCTCGGGTGAAGGAGGCAGAGGGCAGGGGGTATCAGTATGAGGATGCTGAGGCGTCCCTGATGCTGCTCATCTATGAGGGGCTGGGACTCCGCAGACCCTTCTTTGCGGTGAAGACCTTCAAGGTGATGATCGGTGAGCCCTACTCCCGTGAGCACGGGGCAGATGGAGGCGGAAGCACCTGCTCCGCGCTGATCAAGATTGCGGTGGACGGGGCAGAGGAGATCACCGCCGCCGAGGGCTGCGGCCCTGTCAACGCCCTTGACCTCGCCCTGCGCAAGGCCCTGGGGAGATTCTTTCCCTGCATTGACCGGGTACGGCTGACCGACTATAAGGTGCGTGTATCCGGCTCGGACAGCGCAACCGCTTCGGTGGTTCGGGTATTCATCGAGTCCACCGACGGAAGCCGTGTTTGGCGCACGGTGGGGGTTTCGGCTGACATTATCGATGCTAGCTGGCAGGCCCTGCTTGATTCCATGGAGTTTTATCTGCACGAACAGCAAATATAAATTGGGAGATACATATGCGAATTGTTGTATTGGCCGGGGGTCTGAGCCCCGAGCGTGAAGTTTCTTTGACATCGGGCAGCCTGATTGCCAACGCCCTCATGGGCCGCGGCCACGCGGTTGCACTGGTGGATGTTTATGTGGGGGTAAACGGCCCCCTGACCTGGCGGAAAGCGGGAGATGCCGAATATACGGCGGCGGTTTCCGAGCAGATTCCCGACCTTGAGGCGGTGAAGGCCTCCTGCGGCGGCCGCGAGGCGCTGATCGGCCCCGGCGTCATGGAGGCCTGCCGCGAGGCGGATGTGGTGTTCATTGCCCTTCACGGGGCAATGGGGGAGAACGGTCAGCTGCAGGCCGCCCTGGACAATTATGCCATCCGTCGCTACACCGGCACCGGTTATATCGGCAGCCTGCTGGCCATGGATAAGGACCTGACCAAGCGGATGCTGTTGGTGGCCGATATTCCCAGTGCACCCTGGATCATGTTTGATGCCGAGCATGACAGCATTGCTCGCGTGAAGGAAGAGATCGGCCTTCCCTGCGTGGTGAAGCCCTGCAGCTGCGGCTCCAGTGTCGGCGTTTCCATCGTAGAAACCGAGGAGGAGCTGGCAGATGCTCTGGCCTTTGCCCGTGCCTATGAGCCCTCCGTGCTGATTGAGAAAAAGATCGTGGGCCGGGAGTTTTCGGTGGCGGTGCTGGACGGCGAGGCGCTCCCCGCCATTGAGATCATTCCCAAGAGCGGCTTCTACGATTACAAGAACAAGTACCAGGGGGGCTGTACCACCGAGATCTGCCCCGCGCCTTTGACCGAGGACGAGGCGAAGCGTCTCGCCGATTCGGCCAAGGCTGTGTTCACGGCACTTCGTCTGGAGAATTATTCCCGCATTGACTTTATCCTGGATGCCGAGGGAACCTTCTGGTGCCTGGAAGCAAACACCCTGCCCGGAATGACCCCCACCAGCCTGATGCCCCAGGAGGCAGCTGCGGCGGGGATCGATTACCCCACCCTCTGTGACCGCATTGTACAGCTGGCTTACGCCAAAGGAGAGCGGGCATGATTGGTATTTTTGACAGCGGCCTGGGCGGCTTGACCGCCCTGCGTGAAGCTGTTCGCCTGCTTCCCGGAAGGGACATCGTCTATTTCGGGGACACCGGCCGCATTCCCTACGGTACCCGTTCCCCCGAGACCATCATCCGCTACGCACGGCAGGATATGCGTTTTCTCTGCGGCGAGGGGGTGGATGTGGTGCTGGCCGCTTGCGGCACCGTCAGCTCCACAGCCCTGGATACCCTGCGGCAGGAGTTTGATCTGCCCATTATCGGTGTGGTGGAGGGCGCGGCGCAGACAGCGGTGCGGACGACAAAGAACCGAAAGATCGGTCTTCTTGCCACGGGAGCAACGGTTTCCAGCGGCGCCTTTGCCCGGGAAATTTCTGCCCTCGACCCGCAGGTGGAGCTGGTTTCGGTTGCCTGCCCGCTGCTGGTATCCCTGGTGGAGAACGGTCATATTGCCGACGATGACCCCATGGTGGAGCTGGCACTTGCGGATTACCTTGCCCCCGTTCGCGAGGCGGGGGTAGATACGATCATTCTCGGATGCACCCATTTCCCCATCCTGGCAGGGGCGATCGCCCGTGTCATGCCCGGGGTGACGCTGATCAACTCGGGGGCTGAAGCGGCCAAGCTGCTTGCCGCCCAGGTGCCCGCCGCCGGCGCAGGGGAAACGGGGCGTGTCCGCTATTTTGTCAGCGACAGCGCACCCGGATTTGCGCGGCTGGCCTCGATCTTCCTCGGCGCAGAAATCGAAGCCGAGGTCAACCGGATCGAGATTGAACGGTTTTAGGAAGTATTCGGTCGGGATAGGCCGATGAAAAATGACCCGCTTATGTGCTGGGGGAAAAAAGGAGAACTGCTATGACTAAGACCAAGGTTGCCGTGATCGGCTGCGGAACCATTGCCAATTCGGCACATATTCCCGGTTACTGCAAGAACGAAAAGGCTGAGATCAAGTATTTTTGCGAGATCATTCCCGAAAAGGCGGAGAAGTGCGTGGAAAAGTACGGCTGCGGCATCGCGGTGACCGATTACCGCCAAGTGCTGGCCGACCCCGAGGTGGAGGCTGTTTCGGTGTGCACGCCCAACAATGTCCACCCTACCATCACCATGGAAGCCCTGCGGGCGGGGAAACACGTGCTCTGCGAAAAACCGGCGGCCCGTACCTATGCCGAGGCGCTGGAGATGCAGAAGGTTCAGCACGAGACCGGACGTGTGCTCAATATCGGTGTGGTCAACCGCTTCAATACTGCGGTAAATGAGATGAAGAAGATCATTGATGCCGGGGAGCTGGGGGAAATCTATCACGTCTATGTTTCTTTCCGTGCCCATCGCTCGATTCCGGGTCTGGGCGGTGCATTTACCACCAAAGCCATTGCCGGCGGCGGAACGCTCATTGACTGGGGTGTGCATTATCTGGATATCGTCATGTACTGCACGGGGGATCCCATGCCGAAGACGGTGTCGGGCACGGCCTACTCCCGTCTGGGCGTGGATATGCCGGGCTATGTTTATCGCTCCATGTGGGCGGAGGACACCAAGGATCTGAACGGCACCTATGACGTGGACGATTTTGTCACGGGTTTTGTTCGTACCTCAGGTCCCACCATCTCCCTCAACGGCGCATGGGCACAGAATATTGGGGTGAAAGAAACCTACATCGATTTCCTTGGAACCAAGGCGGGTATTCGTCTCAACTACGGCGGCGACTTTACCGTTTACGGCACCCGCGACGGGGCGCTGATCGACTACAAGCCCGAATACACCTCCAAGCCCATGTTTGACGAAGAGATTGATGCCTTCCTTCGCGCAGTGCGGGACGGTGAGCGTCAGCCTTCTCACATTGATACCGTGATTATTACTGCACGCATGATGCAGGCACTGTACGACTCCTCTGAGCAGGGGCGCGAGATCGTACTCGATTGATCAAAAAGACAGGGAGAAAAAATTATGGCAAAAATTTTGGTGGTCAGCTCGGCCAATATGGATTTTGTGATGCGGGTAGGAGATATTCCCACGGCCGGGAAAACGGTGATCGAATCTCGCTCCTACCGCTATGTCCCCGGGGGAAAGGGAGCAAACTCCGCCCTGGCCTTTGCACGGCTGGGGGCTGACTGTGTCTTCTGTACCCGCCTGGGCGAGGATGCCAACGGCGAGGCGCTTCGCAGTCTTTACGACGGCGCGGGGATCGATACCCGCTATATCGTCACCGACCGGGAAGAGCCCACAGGGCTTGCGGTGATCATGGTGGAGGATGAGGGGGCAAACCGCATCATTGTCTACCCCGGTGCCAACAACGCGGTCTGCCGCGCGGATGTGGAAGCGGCGCTGGAATGCGCACCCGATGCCATTTTTATGCAGCTGGAGATCGGCGAGGCGGCAATTCTCGAGACGGCTGCCATGGCAGCGAAGCGGGGAATCCCCGTATTCGTGGATGCAGGTCCTGCCCGTGCCGACTTTCCGCTGGCGCGCATGGCAGGCCTGACGGTGCTCTCTCCCAATGAGAGCGAAACCCAGATCTTTACGGGAATCAGCCCCGACAGTGAGACAGACTGTGCGGCCGCGGCACGCAAGCTGGCCTCTGTCAGCGATGCCAAGCATATTGTCATCAAGCTGGGTGGCCGCGGAGCCTACGTTTGGGACCGCGGGGCAGAGCGGGGCGAGATCGTTCCCGCCTATCCCACCGATGCAGTGGACACCACCGCGGCGGGAGATGCTTTTACCGCCGCCATGACCCTGGAATATCTGCGCACGGGGGATATTGTCCGTGCCGTACGTTACGGCAACGCGGTGGGGGCCATTACGGTCAGCCGTCCGGGTGCCAGTACATCCATTCCCACGGCGGATGAGGTGGAGGAATTCCTCTCCCGCCGGGGCATTACGCTTTGAGGTGTTATGGAACAGAGAAAAAAACGTGTAACCGAACCCCGGGTCATTTCCTTTGACCGGGACTCCTATCCTTCGGCCAACGGAAAGGACACCGTTGCCTGCTATCTCTGGCAGCCTGAGCAGCAGCCCCGCGCTGTGGTGCAGCTCTCCCACGGGATGCAGGAATATGTACAACGCTACACCCCCTTTGCCCGCTATCTTTGCGGACAAGGCTATGCCGTTGGCGGCAACGATCATCTCGGCCACGGCAACACTGCCGCCAGCCCCGATGATCTGGGATTTACCGGTGAGGGCGGCGGTGCCGATGCCATGATCGAGGACGTGCACGAGATGACTCTTCGTCTGCGCCGTGCCTTCCCCGGGTTGCCCCTGATCCTGCTGGGGCACAGTATGGGCTCCTTCATTGCCCGGAACGTGGCGGCTATGTACCCCGAGGACTACGACGGGGTCATCTTTATGGGCACCGCCGGTGCGGATATGCCCACAGGAGCAGGGAAGATGCTGGCCGGCTGGCGGATGAAGCACCGCGGTGAGCGGTACCGCTCAAACCTGCTGGCCAAAATCGCCTTCGGTGGCTATAACCGCCGGTATGAGAAGCCGGTGAACAGTAAGTCCTGGATCTCCCGGGACGATGCGGTGGTGGAGGCGTACATCGCCGATCCCCTCTGCAATTTTGCCTTTACCGCACGGGGATGGCACGATCTGTTCACTCTGCTGGGCCGTGTTTCACGATCCGATTGGGCGGAGAAGATCCCTGCGGATCTTCCGGTTCTGCTCACCTCCGGGGAGATGGATCCCGTGGGAGGCTTCGGCGTGGGGGTGAAGCAGGTGCACGAGCGCCTGGCGAAGGCAGGGGTGCGGGACTTGACGCTGACCCTTTACCCCGATGCACGGCATGAGATTCTCAACGAGCTCAACCGCGCCCAGGTGTATGCAGACATTACCGCGTGGCTGGATGCGCGGTTCGGAGAGGAGAAGACCGATGCTTGATACGCTGGAAACCG
The DNA here is from genome assembly GCA_017466495.1 of Clostridia bacterium. GTDB lineage: Bacteria > Bacillota > Clostridia > Oscillospirales > CAG-272 > SIG693. The sequence goes on along the minus strand of JAFTUB010000049.1, from coordinate 5,107 downwards.
TAAAGGCCACCTCGGGGCGCATCCTGGGGGTAGACTTCGGGGATGTGCGCACGGGACTGGCGGTATCGGACGAAGGCCGCTTCCTGGCCCAGGGCATCGGCTATCTCCGGGTGCCCGGCCTGGCCAAGGCGGCTTCCGCTGTGGCAGAGGAGGCAAAATCCCGGGGAGTGGGGGCGATTATTGTGGGGCTCCCCACCAACATGAATGGGACCCACGGCCCCCGTGCCGAGCACGCGGTGCAGTTCGCCGAAGCGCTGCGAGAGCTGACGGGGCTTCCTGTGTCCACCTTTGACGAGCGGATGACCACCATGGCTGCCGCGCGCTATCTCAATGATACCAATACCCGGGGCAAAAACCGCAAGGCGGTGATCGATACCCTGTCCGCGCAGATCATCCTGCAGAATGCCCTTGATCGCCTGTCAAGAATGTAGGTTACTTTGCCGCGGTTGTTTTCTTCTGCTTTTTCGTATATTTCTCGTTGTGGAAAAATCTGTGTTGAATTGCATAAAAAATCGCGGCGAATTTTGGCGATTTTCCCCATAGATGGGGAAATGGGATTGTGCTATAATAGTAAAGCAGAAAACGCTGAGACGGTTGATGCTGATCTTCTCGGTGTGGAAAGGCTGTTTTGTCATCGGACTAATTGCGGTCCGCAGCCTGTCAATCAGCTAATGTGCGCAGGGGAGCTCATCTCACCGCCTTCATGGGGGGAGTTGCGGTAGGGAACCTCCCCTGCGGTTTTTTGTTGTTCTGCCAAAGAAGGCTGTCACACAAGTGACAGCCTTCTTTTCTTTGCGGGAATGTGATGGTTGCATAAAAACGCAGGAACAGGTTTGGGTATCTTTGCTATAGACGAAAAGCGTGTTGTATGATATAAGTGCATGGTAACGATTTAACTACGGAGGGGTATTTATGAACAGAACGGGTTATTCACGTCTTTCGGCATTGCTCATTCTTCTTCTGCTTGTGATGTGCAGTGTTTCCTGCAGTGGTGGCGACGGGGTATCGGTTCCCGGGGTGACCACCGCGCCGATCGCCGAGACAACCGCCGCGCCCGAGGCGGAACCTCTTGCTCTGATTCGGGACGGAGCTGCACTTTTCCGCGTGGTCCGCGCCGAAAAAGCCGGCGACGGAGAGGTGGCCGCAGCGACGCAGATCCGCCAGGATGTAAAAAACCTTACCGGCATTACCCCCGAGATTGCGACGGACTGGATCGGACGCGGGGAAAGTTATGACAGCACCACGGTGGAAATCCTGGTGGGACAAACGGGATATCCCGAATCGGCGGAGGTTCTGGCCTCCACCGCATACGGAGATTACACGATCGCTGTACAGGGCAATAAGCTGGTTGTAGCAGCTTGGGACAATCATGCGCTGAAGGCCGGCGTGGATGCTTTGGTTGCCCTCCTCCATGAAAACTATGCAGATGGCCTTTTGGCGGTGCCGAGGGTTTCGCAGACAAAAACCGCCGACCGCATTTTGAGTGCTATTCCCACGTTGGCAGGGGGAAAGCTGGAATATATTCAGGAAGCCGGTGTGCCCAGCGGCGAGAAGGCAATGCAGATTACGCTGTCTGACGTGGAGGCGGCGGAGTACGCCGCTTACCGCGACGTGTTGAACGAGGCCGGCTATGTCGTGATGCAGGAAAACACCATCGGCGAGAACCGCTATCTGACCCTGTCCCGTGAGAACCGTCGATTGACGGTTTACCACATGGGCTTGCTGGACCAGGTTCGGATCATTTCCGAGCCGGCGCGGCCGATCAGCCCCGAGCCTGCCGCCTACACCGCGGTCTGCGACACCACCCTGATGCAGCTGGGGCTGGAGGAAGGGAAGGACCTGGCCGGTGCCATGAATGCCTACGTTGTTCAGCTGGCTGACGGTCGCTTCGTGCTGATGGATACCGGCACCGAGGCGGCGGCACCCTATCTCTACCAATATATGAAGGAACGCACGCCTGCCGGGGAGAAGATCCGTATTGCGGCGGCCTTTATCTCCCATCCCCATGTGGACCACATGGATGGGCTGAAAGCCATGGCGGAGAAGTACCGTCGGGAGATGGAGTGTGAGGCGGTTTATATCAATTACGGTGCCTTTTCCATGCAGAGCCGTTATGTGGAATCCACCTTCCGCGGTCACTGGGAGTCCATGACGGCAGCGGCAAGATTTTTGGGGGCGGAGCTGTATGTCCTTCGCACGGGGCAGCGGATCGAGATCGCCAATGCGGTCTTTGAGGTTCTCTGGTGCCCCGAGGACTTTGGCAATCGGATCATCGAGGATTACAACAATGCCTGCGTGGTGGTGCGGATGACGGTGGGGGACAGTAAGACCATTTTCCTCGGCGACTGTCGGGACCAGGCCAGCCCCATCGTGGTGGCCATGTACGGGGATGCGCTGAAGTGCGATATGATCACGGTGGCCCACCACGGCTACGGCGGCTCGGTTTTCCCGCTGTACAAATTAGCATCTGCTTCCGTTGTCTTTTGGCCCAACACCTATTACGATAGCCGTACCGTCAATGAGCAGATCCTTGCCATGGACTGCGTGGAGCATCACTATCTTGCCGGCGACGGGGATGTGGTGGTGACCATTCAGACAAAGGATTAACGGCATAAAGCAAGCAAAAAGGCTGTCACTTGCGTGACAGCCTTTTTCTGTTTGTGGGGTGGATTAATACATACCGCCCATGCCGCCTGCGGGAGCAGCGGGGGGAGTCTCTTCCTTCTGGTCAGCAACCACAGCCTCGGTGGTGAGCACGACGGAAGCAATGGAAGCGGCGTTCTGGAGCGCGGAGCGGGTTACCTTGGTGGGGTCGACGATACCCGAGGCAACCATGTCGCAGTATTCTTCCTTGTAAGCGTCGAAGCCCCAGCCGATCTTGCCGGAATTGACGATCTTATCGATGATGACAGAACCCTCAAAGCCTGCGTTGGCAGCGATCTGACGGACGGGCTCCTCAAGTGCTCTGAGAACGATCTGTACGCCGGTCTTTTCGTCGCCGTCAACGGTGTCCAGCAGCTTGGCAACATCGTTGATGACGTTAAGGTAAGCGGTACCGCCGCCGGCTACGATGCCTTCCTCCACAGCAGCGCGGGTTGCGTTGAGGGCATCCTCGATGCGGAGCTTCTTCTCCTTCATCTCAGCCTCGGTAGCAGCGCCAACCTTGATCACGGCAACACCGCCGGCCAGCTTAGCCAGGCGCTCCTGCAGCTTCTCGCGGTCGAAATCGGAGGTGGTGATTTCAATGGCAGCGCGGATCTGACCCACGCGAGCCTTGATCTCATCGGAGCTGCCTGCGCCGCCCACGATGATGGTGTTTTCCTTGTTGACCTTGACCTGACGTGCGCGGCCGAGCTGTGCAATGGAGGTTTCCTTCAGCTCGAGGCCAAGCTCGCTGGAGATCACTTCGCCGCCGGTGAGAACAGCGATGTCGCGGAGCATTTCCTTGCGGCGGTCGCCAAAGCCGGGCGCCTTGACGGCAATGCAGACGAAGGTGCCGCGGAGCTTGTTGAGCACCAGGGTGGTGAGAGCCTCGCCCTCAACGTCCTCGGCGATGATCAGCAGCTTCTTGCCGGCCTGAACGATCTGCTCCAGCAGGGGGAGAATCTCCTGGATGTTGGAGATCTTCTTATCGGTGATGAGGATGAGGGCATCATCAATGACAGCCTCCATCTTATCGGTGTCAGTAGCCATGTAGGGGGAGAGGTAACCGCGGTCGAACTGCATACCCTCAACCACCTCGGAGTAGGTGTCGGCGGACTTGGACTCCTCAACGGTGATCACGCCGTCGGAGGTGACCTTTTCCATTGCATCGGCGATCAGGGAGCCGATGATCTCGTCGCCGGAGGAAACGGTGCCGACGCGAGCGATGTCCTCGGAGCCGTTGACCTTCTTGGAGTTGGCGATGAGGCACTCCACAGCGCGGTCTACAGCCAGCTTGATACCCTTGCGGATGACCATGGGGTTTGCACCTGCGGCTACGTTCTTCATGCCCTCGCGGATGAAGGCCTGCGCCAGCAGGGTAGCGGTGGTGGTACCGTCACCGGCAGCATCATTGGTCTTGGTTGCAACTTCCTTGACCAGCTGTGCGCCCATGTTCTCGGCAGCATCCTCCAGCTCGATCTCCTTGGCGATGGTGACGCCGTCGTTGGTGATCAGGGGAGCGCCGTACTTCTTGTCGAGGACGACATTGCGGCCCTTGGGGCCAAGGGTGATCTTAACGGTATCGGCAAGCTTGTCGACGCCGCGGAGCAGGGCATTGCGGGCGTCAATGCCGTAAAGAATATCTTTTGCCATGATAAATTCCTCCTAATATAATCGATTCGCTTAGTCTACGATAGCGAGAATGTCGCTCTGGCGGACGATGCTGTACTCGGTGCCGTCATACTTGACATCGGTACCGGAATACTTCGAGGTGATGACGCGGTCACCAACCTTAACGATCATGGTGATCTCCTTACCGTCTACCATGCCGCCGGGGCCGACTGCAACAACTTCTGCGATCTGGGGCTTCTCCTGAGAAGCGGCGGTCAGGATGATACCGGTCTTGGTCTTTTCTTCAGCTTCGACTGCCTTCACGAGAACGCGGTCTGCCAAGGGTTTGATTGCCATGGATACTTCCTCCTTTAATAAGCGCATCGGGCGTTGCCCGTGTGCAGATTGGGTTGATTTGGGTTAGCACTCTTTTGTGCGGAGTGCTAATCTACATTGCATATTGTACTACAAAAAAATGAAAAATCAAGACCTTTGCCCTAATATTCACATTAAGTTAACAATTTACAGGACGGGAAAAATAACACTGTCGAAGAGTGTCTGCTAAAATCCGAGGCGTAGGCATTTTGGTGTAAATATGGGCATAAATTGGGAAGGAAAGGGGGGAGAAGAATGCTTTTGTCCTGGCTGAACCGATATGTGATCCTGCCTGCGCTGCCTGTCTGTCTGATGGGAGCAGGGGTGTGGTACCTCTGTGCGCTGAGAGGATACCGCCTGCTGAATCCCCGGTTGATGAGGCGGGTACTCGGCCGTCCTGCGGCAACGGGGGGGATTTCTCCGCGGGCGGCAAGGACGGGGGCCCTGGCGGGAACGCTGGGGGTGGGTAATCGTGTGG
>JAFTUB010000005.1 GCA_017466495.1 Clostridia bacterium | reverse complement strand
CTGCGCTTTGCGCCCGGCACCCCCGGCGGGGTTCGGGGCAGCGCCCCGCTCGCGCTCATGGTTCGATGCGGATGATCTCGCAGGGCTTTCCGACTTTTTGCGCGTATTCCACAACCCACCGTGTTCCCTTTGAGTGCCCATCCCAAAATACAAGGATTTTGTCGGCATAGTCTACAATTTCCCGGTTGCGGATAATCGGTGCTGCCCGACCGTACCGTGCATATTGGGGCAGGAACTCGGTGAGCTTGATGCTGTTGTGGCGCGCGTGGTCTGCGGCACAGGTGTCCACGCCTGCAGCACCGCCCGATACAATTTCATCGCAAAGCGGGAGATATTGCGCAAGATCTATCGTTTTGATGGTTCTCGAACCCACAACGGCAATTCGCATAAATCCCTCCAAATAAAATTTTGTATACTTAATTTAAGTATACTCATCCCATTATACCACAAAATAATCTTAAAATATACTTAAAACAAGATTATTTGGAGTTTTTTATGCGAAATAAGAACAATAAACACCTGGGCATCGAGATCGACCCCGAACTGCACTATAAACTGCATTATCTATCCAAATATTACGGCCGCTCGGCAAATGGACAGATCCTGTTTCTGATCCGACAGGCGATCCGGGACTTTGAGAAAACCGAAGGAGAGATCGAACTCCCTTCAAATTCCGCAGATTCCGATGAAAAAAGGTGAACCGCAAAACTGCGGTTCACCTTTTCGCTTCCCCCTAAAAGACCTTTTCATGAAAGTTTTCGCGGGGGTCTGGGGGCGCCTTTTTCTGCGCTTTGCGCCCGGCACCCCCGGCGGGGTTCGGGGCCGCGCCCCGCTCCCTCAATCGTCGCACAGCTCCACGATGGCGATGATGGCGGCCACGATGGCCACCGCTTTCAGCAGAGGGAGTGCGTAGTCCTGATCAAGCTTGAGATTGACCTTGGGCTCGGCGGCGGTGCTATCGGCGTAGAGGCCGATCTCGCCCTGGGTGCGCACACGAAGCTCGGGCTTGAAGTTGCGCACAAAACGCTTTACGCGGCGGATGATGGGGGTCAAGGTGTGGTTGTTCACGGCAAATCTCCTTTCGCGGCGAAAACTCTGTTCTCAGTATAGCAGAGTTTGCCGCGGAATACAAGTCTTTTTTGTGAATTTATCCGCCTTCCCGTGCCATGTGCTCCTCCAGCTCGCTTTTGATCACCGCGACCTGGGGGCCGTAGACCACCTGTACGCCGTCACCGCGGCGGATGACGCCCGCCGCGCCCGATTCCCGGAGCAGGCCGTCATCTACCAGGGCGGGATCCAGCACCGTCACCCGCAGGCGGGTGGCACAGCAGTCCAGCCCGGCAATGTTGTCCCGGCCGCCTAAGCCGTCGAGGATCAGCGCCGACTGGCTGGATGCGGCACGGGCGGGGGAAGGCTCGGCCGCCGGGGCATCTCCCCCTCGGCGGCGCCGGTCATAGTCGGCCCGGCGGTAGAGCTTGGTCTCCACGCCCTCGGCTTCCCGGCCCGGCGTGGCGTAGTTGAACCGACGGATCATGAAGCGGAAGAGGAAGAAATAGACCACCACATAGCCCAACCCCACCAGGGGAATCATGAGCCAGTTGGTCTTCTCCTGCCCCGGAAGAATGCCGAAGAGGAAGAGGTCAATGAGCCCGCCCGAGAAGGTCATGCCCACGCCCACGCCCAGGATGTGCATGAGCATATAGGCTGCACCCGCCAGCACGCAGTGAATGAGATACAGGGCGGGGGCCACAAAGAGGAAGGTGAACTCCAGGGGCTCGGTAATGCCGGTAAGGGCCGCCGTAAGGGCGGCGGAGAGCAGCAGCGAGCCTGCTGCTTTTTTCTTTTCGGGGCGGGCACAGCTGTAGATGGCCAGGGCCGCGGCGGGCAGGCCGAAGATCATCAGCGGGAACTTGCCCGACATGAAGCGGGTAGCCGACACCGAGAAGGCGGTGGTGTTGGGAGAGGCCAGCTCGGCGAAGAAGATGTTCTGGGCGCCGTAGATCAGGGTGCCGTCGATGATGGCCGAGCCTCCAACGCCGGTCTGCCAGAAGGGGAGATAGAAGACATGATGCAGACCGAAGGGAATGAGCAGACGCTCAAGGAAGCCGTAGATGAGGGTGCCCGCGTAGCCCGAGCGGAGAACCAGGTCGCCTGCCGAGAAGATCAGCTGCTGGATATAGGGCCACAGGAAATACATGATGACCCCCACCACAATATAGGCCAGGGTGGAGATGATGGGGATAAAGCGTGTCCCGCCGAAGAAGGAGAGAATATCGGGCAGGCGGATCTTGTAGAAGCGGTTGTGCAGCCAGGCCACCCCCAACCCCACAATAATACCGCCGAACACACCCATCTGCAGGGACTCGATGCCCACTACGTTGGCAAGAGTGCCCTCTAACATTGCTCCCTCCTCCAGCTTGCCGCCGAGGGCGAGGAGAATGTTGATGGTCTTGTGCATGACAAAAAAGGCGATGGCCGCCGAGAGGGTGGCGGTGCCCTTTTCCTGCTCGGCCATGCCGAGCGCCACGCCCATGGCGAAGAGAATGGGCAGGTTGGCGAAGATGATGTCGCCTACCCCCGCCAGAACGGTGAGGATCGACCCCAACAGCGTGCCCTCACCCAAAAACTTCTCAAGGCCATAGGCCGAGAGCATGGAGGGATTGGTCAGGGAGGAGCCGATGCCAAGAAGAAGCCCCGCCACGGGGAGAAGCGCAATGGGGAGCATGAAGGCCCGTCCCACCCGCTGAAGTACGCCAAAGGCGCGGGATGATGCTGCGTTTGCCATAATCGTTCCTTCTTTCGGTTTACTTCTCGCTGACGCGGTAGGAGCCGGCGGCGGTGATGCCGCCCCGCACTTCTCCCGCGCCCATGGCCAGTGCCGACAGGCACTCGGGATTGGTGACGATCACCGGGGTAATGGGGGAGAGCCCTGCCGCCCGAATGGCGGCCAGATCGGCCTGAATGAGCGCATCGCCCCCGCGCACCCGATCCCCGGGTGCGGCCAGCGCAGTAAAGGGCGCTCCCCCCAGGGAAACGGTATCAATCCCAATATGCACCAATATCTCAAGGCCGTCGGGGGTGTGCAGGGTGCAGGCGTGTCCCGCCTCGGCGATCTGAATCACCTCGCCGTCAGCAGGCGCGCATACCGTCACTGCCCCCGCATCCTCCGGGGGCTCAACGGCAAAGCCGTCCCCCAGCATCCCTCCGGCAAATACCTCGTCCGGGACCGCCTGCAGCGGAATCAAACGCCCACTCAGCGGCGCCAATAAATCTCTTTGCTTATTCATCGTGTAACCTCATATATAAAGTTTTTGGGGATTCTTAAGGGGCTTTTTACAAAAAGCCCCTTAAGTGGGGGTCCGGGGGCAACGCCCCCGCCATCCCACCCTACGGACACTGCCTGATCTGCGCCTTGATCCGCAGCAGATGGGCAGGGGACACCGACAGCTCGTCGATTCCCAGCTCCAGCAGGGGCGCTGTCATAGCAGGATCAGCCGCCAGCTCTCCGCAGAGTCCGCACCAGCCCCCCGTCTCGTGAATGGCACGGGCTGCCCGGCCAATCAAATCCAGCACCGCCGCCGGTGCTCCCGCCGCCAGCGGCGCCACCGCCGCATTCTGCCGGTCGGCCGCCATGGTGTACTGGATCAGATCATTGCTCCCCACCGAGAAAAATGCGCACCTGGAGGCGAATTCCTCAGCCCGCAGGGCGGCGGCGGGAACCTCCATCATCATCCCCGCTGTCAGGCCGGGATCGGTGGGATAGCCCTCGGCGGCAAGGGAAGCCTGGACCTGCTCCAGCTCCGCCAGAGCCTCGTCCAGCTCCCTGGGGAGCGTAATCATGGGGAACATCACCGCCACCTGCCCTCCTGCTCCTGCCGCTGCCCGTTCCCCCGCTGCCCGGCAGATGGCCCGCAGCTGGGTGCGGAAGAGGGTGCGGTCTCCCGCAAGACAGAGGCGAATGGCCCGCAGACCCAGGGCAGGATTCTCCTCCTCGGGCAGGCCCAGGTAGTCCACCCGCTTGTCGGCCCCGATGTCCAGGGTGCGGATGATGAGGGGCAGCTCCCCCAGGGCCTCGGCGGCACTCCGGTATGCGGCCAGCTGCTCCTCCTCCCCGGGGGGACGAAGGGCGCCGAGATAGAGAAATTCGCTCCGCATCAGCCCCACGCCGTCCGCCCCCAGAGCGACGGCATCCGTCGCTTCCCGGGGCAGTCCGATGTTTGCCCCAAGCCGCACCCGCCGCCCCCCGGCGGTGACGGCAGGCAGGGCAATGAGACTCTCCCTCGCCGCTTCCTCTTCCTCCGCGGCGGCGGCCCGGGCCGCGCCAGCAGCCAGCTGCTCAGCGGTGGGATCGGGGATCAACTCCCCCGCCGCCGCATCCAGCATGACCCGCCGCCCGTTGAGCATGGCCAGGGGGGCATCCTCCCCCACCGCCACCAGGGCGGGGAGACTCATGCTCCGGGCCAGGATGGCGGTGTGGGAGCCGGGGCTTCCCGCCGCCGTGACAAAGCCGGCCACGCGGGTGCGGTCCAGCCCCACCGTTTGAGAGGGGGTGAGATCCCGGGCGGCGATGATGAGGGGCTCCCCGTAGTCGGGCAGACTGTTCATCGACTGCCCGCCCGAGAGCAGATCGCAGAGCCGGGCGGCAATGTCCCCGAAATCCTCGGCCCGCTCTCTGAGGTAATCGTCATTCATGGCCCGAAAGCGGTCGGCCAGCTCCCGGGCAGCCCCAATGACGGCGCCCTCGGCGCTCTCCCCCCTGCCGATGCGCAGAAGCACCAGGTCGGTGAAATCCTCGTCGGCGGCGATCATGGCGTGAATCGAAAAAATGCGGGCGGCTTCCTCCCCCACCTCGCCCCGCGCCTCGTCGTAGAGCGCCTGCAGTGCCGCCTGGGCGGCTTCGGCGGCAGCCCGAAAGCGGGCTTCTTCCTCGGCGGGAGAGCCCGCAGGGGCAGCGGTCCCCCCCTCGCTCATGGGCGCGAGCCAGCACAGCCGCCCAATCGCCGCTCCCGTTCCGATGCCTGTTCCGCGGATGGTGCGCATACCTCAGACCACCTCGCCGCAGGTGCGGAGAAGCGCCTCCGCCGCCTGATCCTCGTCGTCCCCCTCAATGCGGAAGGAAAGACGGTCGCCGCAGTGGGCCTCCAGGGTCATGAGGGCCAGCAGCCGCTTGCCATCCGCTGTCCTGTCCCCGCAGCTGACCTTGACCGAGGCCGTATATTGCCGCGCCGCCGCAGCCAGCAGCCCCGCCGGCCGCGCATGAATGCCGTGGGCATCGGTGATGGTGTAGGTGAATTCTCGCATATGGTTCGCCATCATTTGCTTTTTTTTGTCAATCGCTATTTTTGTGCGGCCTTTGGGGGGAAATATACGTGAAAAAAAGAAACCGGGGGTGCTTTTTGAAAAAAGCACCCCCGGACCCCCGCAAAAACTTTCATAAAAAAGGTTTGGTGTTTGTGCGGTGCGGATTTGGGTGGGAGCGGCAGATGGCGCGCCGAGTGTGCACTTCCATCTGCCGCAGCCGTCCTCCGGACGGCGACCGGTATGGCATGACGTAACCGATGAAGAGCAAAAAACCTCCCATAAGGGCGTTTCTGCAGTTTTTTGGGGG
>JAFTUB010000048.1 GCA_017466495.1 Clostridia bacterium | reverse complement strand
CACACTGTGTGCTGAAAGATATTTTTCAATTACCGAAGGAGAAATCATGAAAAAAACCGCACTGCACGAGAGATACGAATTCCTCCACATCCGCCAGCTCATCGAATGGGCCGGAGATGAATACGCCGATAAGTGGGCCTATTCCTTTCGCCAGGGCGGCGGAGACAAAAGCGTCACCCGCATCAGCTTCGGCCAGCTGCGCAATGATGTCCGAGCCCTGGCCTGCACCCTTGCCGAGATGGGCTGTGCCGGCCGGCACTGTGCCGTGGTAGGCAAGCTTTCCTATGAATGGGTGCTGGCTTACTTTGCCCTCCAGTCCATCGGCGGTGTTCTGGTCCCTCTCGACCCCGAATGGCACGCAGAGGATCTGGCCGACACCGCCAAAAAGGCCAACGCCAACTTCCTCTTCTGCGATGAGGACATCGCCGGCAAGGCCGAGATCATTGCCCTCTCCGCCCCCCTCATCGCGCCCCCGGTGTATATGCAGGCCAAGCAGAACGAGCGCAACCTGGAGATGCTGGTGGCCATGGGTAAGCCCAAGTACCGCAAAAATCCCGATCTTTACCGCGAGGCCCCCATTGATCCCCACGCCATGTCCCTGCTGGTCTTCACCTCGGGCACCACGGGCAAAGGCAAGGGCGTTATGCTCTCCCAGGAGGCCATTCTCTCCAATGTCTGCGCCGCCATTCCCTACATTGACTATTCGGACAAAACTCTGGGCGTTCTGCCGCCCCACCACACTTATGGCTCCTCTGTTTTGGTGCTGGGCCATGTGATCATCGGGGCCGAGGTCTACATCTCGGCAGGCCTGCGCCACATCACCAAGGAGCTCAAGGAGCAGAAGCCCGGTCATCTCGTGCTAGTTCCTCTCTACCTGGAAACCTTCTACCGCCGCATTTTGGCCAACATCAAGGAGCAGGGCAAGGAAAAGCTCTTCTTCCGCATGATCAAAGCCAGCAACGCCCTGCGCCGGGTGGGCATCGACCGCCGCCGGGAGTTATTCCGCTCGGTCCGGGCAGCCTTCGGCGGCGAGCTGAAGACCGTGATCTCGGGCGGTGCCCCCATCAACCCCGAAATTCTCGCCTTCTTCGATGCCCTGGGCATCGAAACCCTCAACGGCTACGGCATCACCGAGTGTGCGCCGCTGATCGCCTTCACCCCCTCCCGCCATGTAGTGGTGGGCAGCGTCGGCGATCCCATCGACATTGATACAGTGGTCATCGACTCCCCCAACGAGGATTGGGAGGGGGAGATTCTGGTAAAGGGCCCCAACGTGATGTTGGGTTACTATGGGGACCCCGAGGCCACAGCCGATGCCATTGACGAGGACGGCTTCTTCCACACCGGCGACTACGGCCGTATCGATGAGGACGGTACCCTCTTCATCACCGGGCGCAAGAAAAACCTTATCATCCTCTCCAACGGCAAGAACGTCTATCCCGAGGAAATTGAGAACGAGCTGATCTCCATCCCCGGCTTGCTGGAGATCGTGGTCTACGAGGGACAGAGCCGCCGCGGCCAGGCCCACAACGCCATCGTCGCCGAGATCTTCCCCGACAAGGATTATTGCGAGAAGAACGGCATCACCGATGCCGCCGCCTACTTCAAGCCCTTCATCGACGAGTACAACCGCGGGGCTGTGGCCTACAAGAAGATCGCACAGCTGAAGATCCGCCGGGAGGAATTTCCCAAGAACACCCTGCGCAAGATCATGCGCTTCAAGCTGGACACCACCATTTCGTAAAAAAGATGTGCCGCAGAGCCTGCGGCACATCTTTTTTTATTCAATCCCCGTTACGGTGTATCCTTCTTTTTCTACGGTTTTCTTCAGCTTCATGTCGGAGATCTTTCCCTTCAGCACAACGACTGCGGTGCCTGCCTCATGGTCTGCCACGGCTTCAGCCACGGCGGGGAGGGCTTCCAGCGCCTTCTTCACGGTGGCCTCGCAATGGCCGCACATCATACCGGTGATATGGAGGGTGCGAGTGGATGCGTTGGTCGCGCCGGTTTTTCGGCGGGCGCGGTCGCGGGAGCTGTCGTGGATGCGGCAGAGGTTGAGCCGCAGGGCGTTGCTCACCACGAAGAAGCTGGAGAGGCTCATGGCGGCGGCGCCGAACATCGGATTCATCTCCCAGCCCAGCCAGCCGACAAACAGGCCGGCTGCCAGGGGAATCCCCAGGGTGTTGTAACAGAAGGCCCAGAAGAGGTTTTCCTTAATGTTGCGCAGAGCGGCGCGGCTCAGACGGATGGCGGCAGGCACAGCGGACAGACGGCTGTGCAGCAGCACCACAACAGCGGCGTCTATGGCCACATCGGTGCCGGCCCCGATGGCGATGCCGATGTCGGCACGGGTCAGGGCGGGGGCATCGTTGATGCCGTCCCCCACCATGGCCACCTTCCCCTGCTTCTGCAGATCGCGGATCACCGCTTCCTTGCCGTCGGGGAGAACTCCGGCGATGACTTCATCCACACCCACCTGGGCACCGATGGCCCGGGCGGTGGCGATATTGTCTCCGGTGAGCATGACCACGCGGATGCCCATCCCATGCAGCGCGGCAATGGCGGCGGGACTGTCCTCCTTGATCACGTCTGCCACGGCGATCACACCGGCAAATTCTCTCTCCCAAGCGAAAAACAGGGGCGTTTTGCCTTCACCCGCCCACCGATCCGCCAGCTCCAGGGCATCGGCGGGGATTGGGCATATCTCTCCCACAAAGGCGCGGTTGCCGCCGTAGAGAAGGGGCGCATCGGCGGTAGCGCTCATGACCACACGCCCCTGCAGTCCTCGGCCGGGGATGGCGGTAAAATCGGTGACGGGGCGGGGCTGCAGTCCCATTTCCCGGGCTTTTTCCACAATGGCAGCCGAGAGGGGATGCTCACTCAGGGCCTCCAGGGAGTAGACCGCGGTGAGAAAATCCACGGTCTCGGCTTCTTCCCGCTGACGGGCGCAGTGTATGTCGGTGACATGGGGCTTTCCCTCGGTGACAGTGCCGGTTTTGTCCAGCACCGCAATGTCCACCTTCCCCGCTTCCTCCAGGGAAACGGCGGTTTTGAAGAGGATACCGTTCCGCGCCCCCACGCCGCTGCCCACCATGATTGCCACGGGGGTAGCAAGCCCCAGAGCGCAGGGGCAGCTGATCACCAGCACCGAGATGCCCCGGGCAAGGGCGTAGCCCACCGTTTCCCCAAAGATCAGCCAAAGGGCGGTGGTGACCAGGGCAATGGCCATGACCGTGGGAACAAAGATGCCCGACACCCGGTCGGCGATCTTGGCGATGGGGGCCTTGGTAGCAGCGGCATCGCTGACCATGCGGATGATCCCCGAGAGGGCGGTGTCCTCTCCCACACGGGTGGCTTCACAGCGCAGGAAGCCCGACTGGTTGAGGGTTGCGGCGTACACACTGTCTCCCATCCCCTTATCGGCAGGGATGCTCTCTCCCGTCAGGGCGGACTCGTTGACGGCGCTGACTCCCTCCAATACGGTACCGTCCACGGGAATGCTCTCTCCGGGGCGGACCACAAAAATATCGCCTTTTTTCACCTGCGACGCGGGAACGGTGATCTCTTCGCCGTTCCGCAGAAGAGTTGCGGTCTGGGGTGCCAGCTGCATCAGACTGCGGAGGGCATCGGTGGTTTTGCCCTTGGCCCGGGCCTCCAGCATCTTGCCCACGGTAATCAGAGCCACGATCATGGCCGCCGATTCAAAGTAAAGACCGTGGAGATGATGGGCGGCCTCGCCGGGGGTGAGAGCCGTCATGGTGAAGAGGACAGCGGTGCTGTAGACAAAGGCCGCGCCCGAACCCAGGGCCACCAGGGTGTCCATGTTTGGGGAGCGGTGAAGCAGTCCCCGCGTGCCGCTGACAAAAAACTTTTGGTTGATGATCATCACGGTGGCGGCCAGGAGCATCTGTGCAAGACCGATCGCCAGGGGATTGCCTGCCAAAAACGCCGGCAGGGGCCAGCCCCACATGGTGTGTCCCATGGAGATATACATCAGAAGCGCCAAAAAGCCCAGGGACGCGATCAGGCGGCGGCACAGGGCGGGGGCATCCCCCTCCGCCGGATGGGCTTTGTCTTCGGCAATTCGGCCCGCATCGGGGGAGTCCCCCTGCCGTGCGGCACCGTAGCCCGCCTTTTTCACCGCGGCGATGATTGCCTCCGGTGAGGCGGTGCCCTCCACGCCCATGGAATTGGTCAGCAGATTGACCGTGCAGGCACTGACCCCGTCCACAGCGGAGACCGCCTTCTCAACCCGTGCCGAGCAGGCGGCACAGCTCATTCCCGTTACGTTGTACTGTTCCATCGTTTTTCTCCCAATTATTTCATCAGCTTTTGCAGGGTGGTCACCAGCTCATCGATCACCCCGTCCTCACCCGCCCGCAGGTCCCGGGCAACACAGCCCCGCACATGGCGGGCGATCAGCTCACGGTTGAAGGCGTTGACGGCGGCGTTCACCGCGGCCGATTGGGTGAGAATATCGTTGCAGTAGGCATCCTTCTCCAGCATACCCCGGATGCCCCGGATCTGCCCCTCAATGCGGCTGAGCCGATTCATAAGGGCGCGTTTTTCTTCTTCGCTGCGCAGGGTTTTCTTTTCCTCTGCGGCACAGCAGGGACATGAATTTTCCATTGTATTCTCCTGTTTTGAGATTTTCGGTTGCGTTTGCGTGTCAAAAGTGCCGGACGGCAAATGGGAATTTGTACTACAATAGTTTTGTGAAAATCTGAACATGATTGCCCTTTTGGTTTTGATAGATGTATTCATCTGTTTCAAAACCTAACTTTTTATGCAATGCAATACTCGCAGTATTATTTACCCGAATTTGTTGCGACACCAATTTGTATCCTTTGCTTTTTGCTATTTCCATAGCAAGTAGCATGGCTTCTCCGGCAATTCCCTGTTTGCGAAAACATTCAAATGTTTCAGGACCGCATGAAATAACGGTTTCAGAATGTTGATACAACGATATCATACCAACAATTTCCTTGCCTTTTATTACAGCAAACATTTCAAAATATTTGCCTTCAAACTTTTTTTCTTGCCATTTTGCCAATCGTGCTTTGATTTCATCGAGGGACATATTGACACAACACTTTTGTTGGAGTTCTATTGCATCATTATCGGTAAAATTTCTTAGTGTAATCAAATTCCTCTCCTCCACCAAATTCTTATTTGTCAAATGTGTTTTCTCCCATCACGGACAAAAACCAAAATCAAGCCTCTTCACATACCCCTGTGGGGTATTTTTATTATACCTTCCCCCCCTCCTTTTGTCAAGGGGAGAATTTCATTTGCGCCGTTCAACCAACGGTAGACGCACCTCACCCAATCGGTGATTGACAGCACGGGAGGGCCATGTTATACTGAATCCGACCCTTTCGGGAGGTGAAGCAATGAAACCCAAGACAAACGACGAAAAGAAGAAAAAGCTGTCCCCGGGACGGACGGCTTCCAATAATTTGTTTGCCCTGCGCAACATCTGGCGGGCCTCCCCGCTGTATTTGGCTGTTTACCTGGGCTCTTCCCTACTGTACGGCATGCTGGACTTTCTCAGCGAGAGCTATCTGCTCCGGCGAGTGGTCAACGGCATTGATTCCGGGGAGGACATCCGCGGCATCGTGCGGTATGTGCTGGTGCTGGGGACCGTGATGCTGGTGTGCTATCTCGGGATGCGCCTGTTCTGGAACCTGGTCTCCCCCATTGAGCAGCGCAAGGTGGGTGCCTATGTGGAAAAGCTGCTCTTCCGCCAGGCGGCGGAGGTGGAGCTTGCCTGCTACGAGGATCCCGCTTTCTACGACAAGTACGTCAAGGCCATGGACGAAGCCTATTCCCGCATGATGAAGGTCATGTACACCCTGGACAACCTCATTGCCCGGGTGGTGGCCCTGGCGGCCAATTCGGCCCTGCTTTTTGTGATCGATCCCTGGCTGATCCTGTTCGGGCTGTTCCCCCTTCTGCTGGGCTTTTTCCGTCGGCTGGCCAACGTGGCGCGGCACGACATGGAAAGCGAGCGCAAGCCCATCAACCGCCGTGCCGCCTATGTCCGCCGTGCCTTCTATCAGGGCGAGTATGCCAAGGAAATGCGCATCGGCGGGATGTACACCACCCTTCTGCGGGATCTGCGGGAAACCTATGCCGATTTTCGTCGGGTGATCCGGAAGCACGGCCTGCGCCGGGCTATCTACGGCTACATCGATGTGATTGGTCTGGAGGTGGTCACCATCCTGGGGGCTACCCTCTACGCCGTGTGGAGCACCATGTGTGTGGGCAGTGCCAACGGTGGAATGCAGGTGGGGGACTGCATTGTGGTGCTGGGTTCTATCGGCACCATTTCCTACTGCCTCAACAACCTCCTGCAGAATTTCGCCGAGTTCGGCGAGCACGCCCTCTTCCTTGAGGATGTGCGGTATTTTCTCGACTATGAACCTGCAATCCGGGGCGGCACCGAGGGTGTTCCCTCCGAAGGGGGCGAGATCGCGGTGCGGGGACTGACCTTCCGTTACGCCGGCAGTGAGCAGGACACCCTGCGGGAGATTGATTTTGTTTGGCACCACGGCGAGCGGATTGCCCTGGTGGGGAGCAACGGCTCGGGAAAGACTACCCTGGTCAAGCTGCTGCTCCGATTGTACGATCCCTGCGCCGGGGAGATCACCCTGGACGGCCGGCCTATCCGGGACTTTTCCCTTGCCGCCTATCGGGGGAGCTTCAGCACGGTTTTCCAGGATTTCAAGCTCCTCTCCCTGTCGGTGCGGGATAATATTCTGCTTCGCCCCGCCGAGGAGGGGGACGATGCACGGCTGGAAGCTGCCCTGGCCGAGAGCGGTGCCGCCGCCCGCATTGCCCGTTTTTCTTCGGGGCTGGACACGATACTCACCCGGGAGTTTGACGACAGGGGGGAGAACCTGTCAGTGGGGGAACAGCAGAAGCTGTCCCTGGCCCGGGTCTTCGCCGATGACTGTCCCTTTGTTCTGCTGGACGAGCCCTCCAGTGCCCTTGACCCCATTGCCGAGTACACCATGTTCGAGAACATGATGCGGGCCACCCGGGGAAAGAGCGTGATCTTCATTTCCCACCGCCTGTCCTCCGCTGTGCTGGCCGACCGGGTGATCATGATGGAGGACGGCAGGATCGCCGAGTGCGGTACCCACGCCGAGCTGATGGAAAAGGACGGCAAATATGCCGCCATGTTCCGCCGCCAGGCCGAGAATTATCTGGGAAGTGAGGTGAGCGTCAATGGCTAAGCGACCGAAACAAAAATTCTTCCGCATCCTGTGCAACAACGCCATGATGCTGGGGAAGATCGCCCGTTATGTCCCAATGTACTTCGTGCTGATGTTGGCAGAGGGGGTCATCTGGGGTCTGCTCAACTCCGCCCAGGCGCTGTTCATGTTCCATCTGCTCAATGCGGTGGACGGGGGCGGCACTTTTGCCGATGCCCTGCGGATCATCGCTGCCATGGCGGCTTTCTACCTGCTGGCCTATATCTTCGACAAGTGGTACTGGTGCATCCAAAATCCCCTCATGAAGCAGAAGCTTCACCTGCGGATGCACGAGGAGCTTTTTGTCAAGGCGCGATCCCTTGATCTGGCCTGCTTCGATGATCCCGAATTCTACAACGATTTCGTTTGGGCCATGAATGAGTCGGACAACCGCGCCGTGGCCGTCATCGAGGACACGGGCAAGCTGATCAACCGCGTCGTGGCGTCCTCCACCCTCTTCGGCGTGCTGTTCACGGTGGATCCCATCATTGCCGCCCTGCTGCTTTTTTCTTATGTGATAGCGGTGGTCTTCAATCTGCTGGCCAACCGGGTAGGCTTTGCCCATGACAAGGAGACCAATCCCCTCTGGCGCAAGAAGAGCTACATCAATCGGGTCTATCACCTGGCCGATTACGCCAAGGAGCTTCGCATCCGCCGTGCCGATGAACTGCTGATGCGGGAGTATGACGAAAATACCGAAAAGATCAAGGCCGCTGACCGCAAGTACGGCATCCGATATTTCCTCAGCTACGGCATCAGCTACGATTTGGTGGGCACCGTGACCTTCTTTGCCCTGATCCTCTATATGCTGGGGCAGATGGAATCGGGACTTTTGGCGGCAGGCACCTTTGCCGCTTCGGTAACCATGGTGTGGCGAGTGCGCTGGTTCTTGACCGACCTCATCGACCGTCTCACCAAATACGCCAAGCACTCCCTCTACATCGAAAAATATCGGGAGTTCATGGCCTTCACCCCCGCGCTTCAGGGAGAGATCACCGAAGTTCCTCCCTTCGAGTCCCTGGAGCTTCGGGACGTCAGCTTCTCCTACCGCTTCGCCGCGCATCCCAAGTACGGCTTCCATGAGGAGGACTATACCCCTCCAACCGTGGAAGGGGACGGGGAGAATGTGCTCCGCGGGGTCAATCTGAAGATCACCCGGGGAGAGAAGGTGGCCATCGTGGGCTACAACGGAGCCGGCAAGACCACCCTCATCAAGCTGATTATGCGGCTCTATGATCCTACCGAGGGAACCATCCTTTACAACGGGGTGGATATCCGCCGTTATGATCCCGAGGCCTACCGACGGCAGATCGGTACTGTTTTTCAGGATTTCCGCATTTTCGCCGCCTCGGTGGCCGAAAACGTGATGAACGGCGAATACACCTCAGAGGATGAGAGCCGGGTGCTGGCCGCCCTGGATGCCGCCGACTTCACCGAAAAACTACAGACCCTGGAGGAGGGGATCCAAACCCACCTGACCCGGGAATTCAAAGAAACCGGCACCAACCTCTCGGGGGGAGAGGCCCAGAAGATCGCCATTGCCCGGGTGTTTGCCCGGGATTATCCCATCATGATCATGGATGAGCCCTCCAGCGCCCTGGATCCCGTGGCCGAGTACAATCTCAACCGCTCAATCCTGGACCACACGGCGGATAAGACGGTGATCTTCATCTCCCACCGCCTGTCCACCACCCGCATTGCCGATCGGATCTATATGTTCGATACCGGCACTCTGGTGGAGTCGGGCAGTCATGAAGAGCTGTTGGCCCGGGAGGGCAAATACGCCGAGATGTTCCGGGTGCAGGCCGAGAAATACCGTCTCGCCGAAACCGAGACATAAAAGAAGAATTCCGCGCCGCGGCGCGGAATTCTTCTTTTACGTTGGATGGAAAACTTCTTATTCAAACTTCCGGTCATAGAGCAGTGTCGCAAGAAGTACCACAAAGCAAGAACCGGCGTTGTGCACCAGCGCACCGGTGGTGGGATTCAGTACCCCCAGTACCGACAGAATCACTGCCAGAATGTTGATGAGCATGGACAGGGCGATGCTGAATTTGATGGTGGCAACGGTGGCGTTGGCCAGCCGCTTCAGATAGGGCAAGCGGGTGATATCGTCCTGCATGAGCACAATGTCAGCGGCCTCCACCGCAATGTCGCTGCCAAGCCCGCCCATGGCCACGCCAATGTCGGCGGCCTTGAGGGCAGGGGCATCGTTAATGCCGTCACCCACCATGCAAACCATGCGGCCGTCCCCTTGCAGTTCACTGATCCGCGCCACCTTTTCTCCGGGGAGAAGGCGGGCGAACACCCGGGTGATTCCCACGCGGCTTGCCATGTATGCCGCCGCGTTTTCGCTGTCCCCGGTGAGCAGAACCAGGTCAACGCCCATCTGCTGCAGCCGTTGGGCAATGTGGGGGGCTTCGGGGCGAAGGGTGTCCGAGAGGGCAAGTACACCGATGCATTCTCCCTCACGAGCCACAAAGACCACGGCCTTGCCCGACTCGGTCAGCTCCTCGGCGGCGGCGCGCTGGGCTTCGGTGAGCGTGATGCCCTGCTCGGCCAGGAAGTTCTCGCTTCCGCAGAAGAACATCTCCCCGTCGATGGCGGCGCAGATGCCCCTGCCCGCCGTCATGCGGAAATCGGCCGTTTCCCGAAGGGAAATACCTCTTGTTTCGGCGCAGGCCGCGATGGCACGTCCCAGGGGATGCTCGCTTTTGGCTTCGGCGGAGGCGGTGAGAGTGAGCAGTTCTTCGGCGGTAAGTCCCTCTGCCAGGGGGATGATGTCGCTGACCTCGGGGCGACCGTGGGTCAGCGTTCCGGTCTTGTCAAAGGTGATGGCGGAAGCCTTGCCCATTTTCTCCAGGGCCTCCCCCGATTTGATGATCACGCCACGGCGGGTAGCCTGCCCGATGGCGGCCATGATGGCGGTGGGGGTAGCCAGTACCAGCGCACAGGGACAGAACACCACCAGCACCGTGACTGCCCGCACAATGTCACGGGTGATCAGCCCCGCTGCCACAGCGATGAGGAGAGCAACCGGCACCAGCCAGCTGGCCGCTGTGTCGGCGATCCGCGCCATGGGGGCCTTCTTTTCTTCGGCCTCCTTGACCATGCGGATCAGAGTCTGCAGTGAGCTGTCCTCTCCCACTTTGGAGGCGCGGATATCCACCGCACCGAAGCGGTTGACGGTACCGCAGTACACCTCGTCTCCCACGCTCTTGTCCACAGGAAGGGATTCTCCCGTCATGACGGCCTGGTCCACCGAGGTTTCGCCGCTGATGATCTCGCCGTCAACGGGAATCGTCTCCCCGGGCAGAATGCGGAGGATATCCCCACAGCGAATCTCTTCTGCGGGAATCATTTCCTCCCCGCTGTCCGTGAGGCGGCGGCCCTGTACCGGGGCCAGGGAGAGCAGTTTCTTCAGTCCCTTCTGTGCGCGCTCGGTGGTTTTGTCCTCCAGGATCGCGCCGATGGCCATGATCCATGCTACCTCACCTGCAGCAAAGAGGTCGCCGATAGCGATGGCGGCAATCATGGCAATGGAAATCAGCAGGGCTGAGGAGATCTTTTTTATGCCGGGATTGCGGATCAGACGGTATATGGCCAGATAAAGCATGGGAATGCCGCTGATGATGACCGTGATCCAGGCAGCCTCGAAGGGGAGCAGGTGCAATTCGGCCTGGGTCCACCCGAAGGTTTCGGCGGCATGGGGGATCAGATCCATCAGAAGAAAGATCCCTGCCACGATGGTGGCGGGAACACCCGCCAGGAAATCCACGATTTTCTTGATCATTTCGTTTACCTCTCATTGACAGAATCGAGCAAAAGGCGTATAATATGTTTATTACAAAACACTTCGTTCTGTATTTGCTTCCATTATACCGAAAAAAACGAGGGGAGGCAATAGGCAATTTGCCCCTCCTGTTCGCTACGGAACAGAACGGAGAATTTGTTCGGGAGGGTTCCATGGACAGACGGCAGAAGAAAACCAGAGAGGCGATTTTCCGCGCATTCACCGATCTGCTGGCCAAGAAGAGCTACCATCAGATCGCGGTGCAGGATATTTTGGACGAGGCGGATGTGGGCAGGACGACCTTTTATGCCCATTTTGAAACTAAGGATTATCTGCTCAAGGCCCTGTGCGAGGAGCTGTTCGGGCATATTCTCGACACAGCCATGGGATTCCCCCATGCCCATGATCACTACGCGAACTGCGATAGCACTGACGGGGTGTTTCTCCACCTGCTCCGACATCTGCAGGAGAATGACCGCAATATTCTCGCTCTGCTTTCCTCCCCCAACAATGAGATCTTCCTGCGGTATTTCAAGGAAAATCTCAAGCACCTGGTGACGGCACAGTATGTGGGCGGCGGACAGTCTCCGAATCCCCATCTTCCCGCCGATTATCTGGTCAATCACATTTCCGCCGCCTTCGCGGAAACGGTGAATTGGTGGCTCTCCCACGGCAGACGGGAAGATCCCGAAACGGTGAATGCATACTTCATGGCCGTCACTGAGCCCATCCTCCGGGGATAAGATGACAAACAAATTGAGAGCAGGGGCCGCAACCGCGGCCCCTGCTCTCGGCATGGAAAAAGAAAAACCGGCAGGAGTGAATCCTGCCGGTTTGGTGTGGTGTGTGATGATAAATCCGAACTCAAATTATCAATATAAGAGCTGTAATTTTAACCAACGGTTGACGAAAACTTTCCCAAGCCTAATTGACAATTCACCGAGAATATGCTATACTACTCGCGTAATCAAATTACAAATTCAGCCAAAGGAGGCGATTATTATGATGAACACTTATATTTATCGGATGTCATATGTATCGCCTGCGGTATGCTGAACGCAAGGTTTATATAGTTTTTTGATGCACATCCGATCTCGGGTGTGTTTTTTGTT
>JAFTUB010000047.1 GCA_017466495.1 Clostridia bacterium | reverse complement strand
GTATCTATGCAATCTTCCGAAAACAAAATGGGCACCATGCCGGTTTTTCGCCTGCTGGTGACCATGGCTCTGCCCATGATCGCGTCCATGATGGTGCAGGCGCTGTACAACATTGTGGACAGTATCTATGTCTCCCGCATCAGCGAAAGCGCGCTGACGGCGGTTTCCCTGGCCTTTCCCATCCAAAATCTCATGATCGCGGTGGGAACGGGTACCGGCGTGGGCGTGGGTGCCCTGCTTTCCCGTGCGCTGGGAGAGAAAAATCAAAAGGATGCCAACCGCCTGGCCGAGCACGGCTGTTTTCTGGCAGTGCTGAGCTACCTTGCTTTTCTTCTGATCGGCCTCTTCGGTTCCCGTGCCTTTTTTGCGGTGCAGACCGACGTTCCCGAGATCGTGGAGGGGGGCGTTCAGTATATGTTCACCGTTACGGTCTTCTCCTTCGGCCTTTTTACGCAGTTGATTTTTGAGAAGCTGATGCAGGCCACGGGGCGGACGGTGCTGAGTATGCTTACCCAGGGCATCGGTGCGGTGCTGAACATCATCCTTGACCCCATTTTTATTTTCACCTTGGATATGGGTATCCTGGGTGCCGCGGTGGCTACCGTGGTGGGGCAGATCATTGCCGCCGTCTTCGGTATCTGGCTCAATGCCCGCTACAACCGGGAGATCAAGCTGCGTGTCCGGGGCTTCCGCCCCCACGGCGGCACCATCCGCCGCATCTACGCCATCGGCGTGCCCTCCATCATCATGGCCTCCATCGGCTCGGTGATGACCTTCTGTCTCAATAAGATTCTCATCGCCTTCACCGAAACAGCTGCGGCGGTGTTTGGGGTGTATTTCAAGCTCCAGTCCTTTGTGTTCATGCCCCTCTTCGGGGTGTCCAACGGGATGATCTCCATCCTCAGCTTCAATTACGGTGCCCGTCGGCAGGACCGCATGATGGCGGTGATCCGCTATGCTGCGGGAATCGCCTTGGGCTTCATGCTCTTCGGCGTACTGCTGATGCAGCTGATCCCCGGCCCCCTGCTCCTGCTCTTCAATGCCGACGAAAATATGCTGGGCATCGGCATTCCCGCCCTGCGCACCATCTCCCTCAGCTTCCCCCTGGCCGCCTTTGGCATTACCGCCAGCTCCACCTTCCAGGCCCTGGGGCGCGGTTTCCTCTCCATGACCATTTCCATTGCCCGTCAGCTCGTCGCTCTGGTGCCCCTGGCCTGGCTGTTGGCACGGACCGGGATGCTGTCTTCGGTTTGGCTGGCCTTCCCGCTGGCCGAGCTGGTTTCCACCACCCTTGCCGCCATCTTCCTGGTGCACATTTACCGCCGGGTGATCAAGCCCCTGGGGGAGCCTGGCTCCGAGTCGGTGTAAATTTCGCGTAAATGTAGGCAATCACACAGAAAAATCACCGTTCCGTCACTTGAAGTTTGGATAATCCCTTCAAATGTTCACGGAATATTCAAGATTTTGTGTTATAATCGTACAAGCTGTACCAGTGCGGAAAAGGCCATGTGCCTGCCGCCCCGCGGACAGGGTCTGCGGTACATACGGATTTCAAGCAAGAAAGGATTGCTATTATGATTAAAATCGACCATCTGATCAAGCGTTACGGCGCCAATTATGCCGTAGACGACGTCAGCTTCTCGATCGGTGAGGGCGAGATCGTAGGTTTCCTCGGTCCCAACGGCGCAGGCAAATCTACCACAATGAACATCCTTACCGGCTATCTTTCGGCTACCTCGGGTACCGTGAAGGTGGGTGGGATCGATGTGTTGGAGGATCCTCTTTCGGCTAAGAAAATGATCGGATTCCTGCCCGAGCAGCCGCCTCTTTACCTGGACATGACGGTGGAGGAGTATCTCAACTTCAGCTATGAGCTCAAGAACTGCAAGCTGAACCGGACCAAGCACCTCAAGGAGATCTGCGAGGTGGTGAAAATCACCGACGTTTATCACCGGGTGATCCGCAACCTCTCCAAGGGATACCGTCAACGCGTGGGCATCGCCCAGGCCCTCATCGGCAACCCCAAGATCATCATCTTTGACGAGCCCACCGTGGGTCTCGACCCCAAGCAGATCATTGAGATCCGCAACCTGATCCGCAACCTGGGCCGAGATCACACCGTTATTCTCTCCACCCACATCCTGCAGGAGGTGCAGGCCGTCTGCGACCGCATTATCATCATCAACAAGGGTAAGATCGTGGCCGACGAGCGCACCGAGAACATTACCCGTGCCGTGGACAGCAAGCGCCGCTTCAACGTCAAGATCGTGGGGCCCCAGCGCGAGGTCCTTGCCATGCTCAAGGCAAAGCAGGGCATTGTTTACGCCGAGGCACTGGCCGAGCGGGACGGGGATGCCCATACCTACATGATCGAGAGCGAGGTTGGCCTGGACATCCGCAAGAATCTCTTCTACACCCTGGCCGAGAAGAACTGGCCCATGATCGGTCTTGAGGCTCTGGGCATGAGCCTGGAGGACATCTTTATTACCATCGTGGACAGCAGCGAGGAAAAGAAAAAGACCCGCGGCCGTGCCAGCATCGAGAAAAAGGTTGCCCAGTCGGTGATGCAGTCCACTGCGCAGAAGCAGATGGAGAGCAATGCCTCCGACGGCAAGTCCGAATAACGCCCACGGGGAAAGAAAGGAATAAACGAAATGTTCGCAATCTATAAAAAGGAGATGCGGTCGTACTTCATCAATGCGATCGGATATGTCTATATCGCCGTGTTCCTGGCCGTCTCGGCATTTGTCTGCTGTCTGTCTACGCTTCATGCACAGAGCTATGACGTGTCTACATATTTTACGCTGATGCTCTTCTCCCTGGTGGTGCTGATTCCCCTGCTGACCATGAAGCTCTTCTCCGAGGAACGCAAGCTCCGCACCGAACAGCTTCTGCTCACCGCTCCCGTCACCATCACCGGCATGGTGCTGGCAAAGTTCCTTGCCGCCATGACCATGTTCACCGGCACAGTTCTTGTGTCCTGCATCAACTTCATCCCCCTCTATCACCTGGCGGATGAAGCCCGCGCCGCCGACGAATACGCCGAGATCACCTCGGCCCTCGGCCCCAACACCGCCATCATCGCCGGCAACCTCATCGGTATTCTCCTGGTGGGGGCAGCCTTCATTTCGGTGGGCGTGTTCATCTCGGCCCTCACCGAGAATCAGCTGGCCGCCGCCGTGTCCACCATGGGCATCATTCTGGCCATGATCATCATCGGCGTGCTCAACAGCCTCATCGACAACTACGCCGTCCGCTTCGTGCTGAGCTGGTTCTCTGTGCTGGAGCGCTTCAACCTCTTCGGCTACGGCATCTTTGATTTCAACGCCCTTTTGTACTACCTCTCCATCTGCACAGTCTTCATTTTCCTGACCATCCGCGTTTACGAAAAACGCCGCTGGTCGTAACGAAAGGGGGATATACAGATGAACCGTTCATTTATGCATTCCCGCAAGTTCCGCTACGGCAGCGTCTCTGTTGCCCTGACGGCGGCCTTCATTGCGGCTATCATTCTGATCAACGTGGTCTTTACCGCCCTTTCTCAGAAGTTCATGTGGTATGTGGATATGACCAGCGAAGAGCTGTACACCATCTCCGAGGCCACCTGGGCTGCCCTTGAGGATGTGGACGATGAGGTCAAGATCATTTTCTGCTCCGATCCCGATACCCTGCAGGCCACCGAGGAGCTGCGCATCGTCTACAACACCGCCCTGCAGCTGCAGGAGAGAATGCCCAACATCAAGGTGGAGACGGTGAATATCATCGACAACCGCTCCGCCGTGCAGAAGTACACCAGCATGGGCTCCTCCATCAAGACCTACTCGGTCATTGTGGAGAGCGGCACTGAGTTCCGCGTGCTGGCGGTGCAGGCCTTCTACACCTTCTCTGATACTACCTCCACCGAGCCCTGGGCCTACAGCGGTGAGCGCAAGTTCGTGTCCACCATCCTGTCGGTGACCCAGGCCGATGCTCCCATCGCCTGCATCACCAATACCCACGGCGAGGGAATGTACGATATGTCGCTGCTCGCCACCATCGAGGAGGCAGGCTATAAGATCCAGTCCATTGATCTGGCTGCCGAGGAAATCCCCGAGGACTGCCGACTGCTGCTGGTCTTCAACCCCCAGACCGACTTCCAGGTCAAGGACGGCGTCTCCGATGTTTCCGAGATCGAGAAGATCGACCGCTTCCTGGACGGCAACAACTCCATGATGGTCTTCATGGATCCCAACACCCCCGAGGCACCCCATTTTGAGGAGTACCTGGAGGAGTGGGGCATCGTCTTCAACCGTGAGCTGGTGAAGGACAGCGAAAACTCGGTGTCCACCAACGGTTATTCGGTGATCGGTACCTACACCACCGACGAGGGCCTGGGCGCCTCGGTGCATAAGGAGCTGCGCAATACCCGCTCTGTTGCACCCAAGACCATTTTCATTGAGACCGGCCATGTCAGCTATGCCCCCGGCTACAGCACCGCCGGCGTGTACAGCTCCAACGGCATTGATCGCACCATTTCCGACATCTTTGTTTCCTCCGCCACCGCCGAAGCCTATGCCAACGGCAAGAAGGTCAGCTCGGCCACCGAGCTTGAGCCCTATCGCCTCATGACCATCACCAACGAGATGCGCATCGTGGACAACGAGGCATACCAGTCCTTCGTGGTCTTCTGCCCCTCCACCAAGTATGCCATCTCCTCCCTGCTGCAGTCCAACACCTACGGCAACAACGATCTGATCAACGCCCTCTTCCGCGCGGTGGGTAAGGAATACGTTCCCGCCGAGATCCCGCGCAAGCCCTTCGCACAGCTCAGCATCGAGGGCCTGGCCACCGCGGATGCCAACACCTACACCGCAGTTC
>JAFTUB010000046.1 GCA_017466495.1 Clostridia bacterium | reverse complement strand
TAGCGGTTGTATTTTCCTTTGGTCAGTTCTTCAATGGAGGGATAAATCATGATGTTTCTCCTTTTATCTAGCTTGAAATAAATGCAAACTCATTGGGCGGCATATCCTCTTTCAGTATGCCCCCGCGCCGACAGTTTCAGTCGGCAAAATAGCGCTGGGCCGCACGGGGATCCCGGGCAGACTTCAGCTGCTCGGCCCGC
Organism: Clostridia bacterium; assembly: GCA_017466495.1. GTDB lineage: Bacteria > Bacillota > Clostridia > Oscillospirales > CAG-272 > SIG693. Next base: position 6,086 of record JAFTUB010000046.1, on the reverse strand, counting down.
ACAATGGCCAGAATGTCAGCGGCAGCCTGCTCGGCACCGCCATCCTCGTTGCGCACGATGTAATCGTAACGATCCACCAGGGGAACCTCCCGGCGGGTCTGGTCCAACCGTTCCAGAATCTTACTCTCGGTCTCGGTGCCGCGGCCGCGCAATCGGGCCTCCTGCACCGCAAAAGAGGGAGGAAGCAGCATAATGGCCACCGCCTCGGGGAATTTCTCCTTGACCTGCATGGCGCCGTCCACCTCGATCTCCAGAATCAGATGGCGGCCGGAGGCCAGCACTTCCTCGGCCTGGGCACGGGGCGTGCCGTATCCGTTGCCCACATAGCGGGTGTATTCCAACAGGCCGTCCTCGGCCACCAAGCGATCAAACTCCTCGTGGGAAACGAAGTGATAATTCACCCCATCCACCTCGCCGGGTCTGGGATCTCTTGTGGTCATGGAGACCGAATAAGCAAAGTCATCGCGTCCTGCCAGCATCCGGGCAAGAACCGTGCCCTTCCCGCTTCCCGCAGGCCCCGAAATAATCAGCAAAAGTCCTTTTTTCATGGGTATCCTCACAAATTTATTGATCGGCGGTCTCGTCTTCCTCCTCCGCCGTCTCTTCCTCGTCCACGCTGTCATCCAAACGGTTGGCAATGGTCTCGGCCTGGATTGCCGAGAGGATCACGTGCTCCGAGTCGGTCACGATCACCGCACGGGTGCGGCGGCCGCAGCTGACATCGATCACCCGTCCCTCATCCCGGGCATCCTGAATCAAACGCTTGATGGGTGCAGAATCGGGAGCAACCAGAGCCACCACTCGATCCACCGCCACCATATTGCCAAAGCCGATGTTGATAAATTTCATATTTATGACCGTTGCTTTCGCTTTGCGAAAGCTTCCTTTCTTGCGGAATTGGAGCCGGTTTTGCGAAGCAAAATCGCCGCCGTTTCGATGGCGAAAGCCGCAAAACGCGTTTGAAAAATTGATCTTTCAAACTTTTCCCTTATCATCCGAGGGCTTACTCCAGATTCTGGATCTGCTCTCTGATCTTTTCCAGCTCGCTCTTAACCTCTACCACCAAATGGGCGATTTCGGTATTGGAGCACTTGGAACCGATGGTGTTGATCTCCCGGTTCATCTCCTGCATCAAAAAGTCCAGCTTGCGGCCCACGGGCTCAGCCGAGGCCGAAATGGAAGCAAAGGCATCAAAGTGACTGCGCAGGCGCACCAGCTCTTCGTCCACCGCCACCCGATCGGCAAAAATGGCACACTCGGTGAGAATGCGGTTTTCATCAATGGTCACCCGGTTGTCCTCCAGCACGCTGCGCAAACGGGTGAGCAGGCGGTCATGGTATGCCGCAATATCGTCCCGGGAGAGCACCTCAATGCGGTCCACCAGCACCTTGATTCCGTCCAGCTTGGCAGCCAGGTCACGGGCAAGGCGCTCGCCTTCCGCGGCGCGGCCGGCCAAGAACACCGCCAGCGCTTCATCCAGCACCGCGGAGATATCGCTCCATGCCTCCTCGGGATCGGTCTCGGCAGCCTGCACGTTGAAGAGCTCACGGTTGGCCGCCACCCGCATGGTGGAGATGTCATCCTTCAGCCCAAAACGATCCCGCAGCTGCTCAAGGGCAGCCACATAGGAAGCGGCATAGGCCTCATCCAGCACCACCGTCACCTCGGGGGAGTCCACAGTGTTCACCGAAAGGCTGACCTCAATCTTTCCGCGGGTGACCCCTGCTGCCAGCAGGTGGGGCTTGATCTTTTCCTCAATGAAGGAGTAGCTTCGGGGTGTCCGCACGCTGCAATCCAGGTAGCGGTTGTTCACCGACTTGATCTCTACGATAATTTCCTTGCCTGCCACCGTTTTCACGGCTCGGCCAAAGGCGGTCATACTCTGCATGTGCGTTTTCACCTCGTCAATGGATATATATAATTATTGTACCGCAAAAGCACAGATTTGTCAATGTCCCCGCGGCTTTTTTTGCAATTATTGGAAGCAAAAAAAGGGGGGCGCACAGGCGGCGCCCCCTATCCATCAGTGGTTTTCCACGATCCGCATCTCGATCTTGTGGGCCGACACATCGGCGCTCTCGATCCGTACCCGAATCGCGTCCCCCAACCCGTAGACCCGGCTTCCGCAGGTCAAACGGTAGTGTTTCTCATCAAAAACAAAGAAACCATCCAGCGAGGTGATGGGGATCAGCCCCTCGCAGGTATTCTCCAGCTCGGCGAACAGCCCAAAGCCCGTCACAGAGGAGATCCGGGCATCAAATTCCTCCCCCACATGGGCGGCCATGAAGATGGTCTTGTACAGATCCTCGATCTCCCGCTCGGCGGTGAGGGCGCGAAGCTCGTTTTCGCTGGACTGCTTGGCAGAGTGTGCGGCGAAAGAGGTCAGCTTGTCCAGTTCCCGTCCCGATGCCTTCTCCGTCAGCGCCGCCCGGATGATCCGATGCACCGACAGGTCGGGATAGCGACGGATGGGAGAGGTGAAGTGGCAATATTCGGCGATGCCCAGGCCAAAGTGGCCCAGTGCCTCGGTGGAATAGCGAGCCTTCTGCAGGGAGCGAAGCAGGACAATGGAAACCAGCTGCGCAAGCCCCCGCTCCTCTGCCGCCGTCAGCACCCGCCGCAGATCGGCGGCCAGGGCGGTGGGGGCAAGATCACTCTGCCCGATTCGACCGACGGGCAGCCCCAGGCTGATGGCAAACTCGGCAAAGGCCTGCATTTTCTCCCCCAGGGGCTTCTCATGCACGCGATAGACGCAGGGCAGATTTCTCTCCCCCAGCCACACGGCGATCCCCTCGTTGGCGGTGAGCATGAACTGCTCAATCATTTTCTCGGCATCTCCCCGCTCCACCCGGCGGATATCCACCGGCTCACCCTCATCGTTGAGCACAATTCTCGCCTCTGCCGTTTCCAGGGAGAGTGCGCCCCGGGACTCGGCCCGCCCGGCCAGGATGCGGTAAAGCTCCCGCATATCTCTGAGGGTGGGAAGAACAGCGGCATACTTTTCGGCAAAGGGAGAGTCTTCCCCTCGTTCAAAAAGATCGTTGACCTCGCTGTATACCCCGCGCACCGCCGATTTGATCACCGACGGCACCGGACGGCAACCCCGCAGACTGCCGTCGGGAGCAAGATCCAGCAGGGCGGACATGGCATAGCGGCTGACGCCGCCGTTCAGAGAACAGCATCCGTTGGACAGCGCCTCGGGAAGCATGGGCACTACCTGATCGGTAAAGTAAACGCTGGTGCCCCGGTGCATGGCCTCCCGGTCAATGGCCGCCCCCGCCTTGACATAGTGGGAAACATCGGCGATGTGAACCCCCAGCTGCCAGCCGTCAGGGGTGCGCTTGAGGGAGATGGCATCGTCCAAATCCTTGGCCTCCGCCGAGTCGATGGTGAAGATGATCTCCCCCCGCAGATCCAGCCGCCCGCGGGAGGTGACCCGCCGCGCCGACACCTCTGCAGCCTCAGCCAGCACCTCATCGGGGAAGACGGTGGGGATGCCGTTGTCGTCCAGAATGGCGGCATAGTTGGCCTCCCGGCTCGTCTTCGGACCGTAGATCTGGGTCACCTGCCCGCGGGCAGGTGAGGTTGCGGTGGGGTATTCCACCAGCTCCAGGCGGATTTTGTCCCCCCGCCGTGCCCCCAGGGTGTGGGAAGAGGCGATCTCCACCTCAAAGGCCAGCTTTTTGTTCTCAGGGATGGCGTAGAAGCGGCGCACCGTCTTCCGCCCTCTGATGTGGGCCTCCACGCAGAACTCGGCCACAAGGGAAGTGACGCTGTGCTCTATCACCTCGGTCACCGCGGCTTCGGTACGGCTCTCCTCCCCGCGGCCGAAACGCCGCGTGTCGGTGTCGTTCTGCACCCGGTAGCGCACCCGATCCCCGTCAATGGCCCCGCCGGTGAAGCGGGCGGGAACAAACAGATCCTCCCCCACCGCGCCGCCAACAGGATCGGGGGTGATGAAGCCGAAGCCCCGGGCGGTGCCGTGGAAGATTCCTTCCGCCGTGGGGGCATAGACCCGCCGCTCGGCACGAGGGGCCGCATATTTGCGGCGAGGGGTCCCGCTCTGTCGCCGGCCATGGACGGGACGGCGGGACTTGGCTGATTTTTTCTTTGCGCTTGCCTTTCGGGCAAAGCTCGATTTCTTGGTCATAGATTCAATTCCTTCAAATTCCGTGGGATTTTCAAAAAACAAAACCGCTCTCGGATAAAGCATACCCAAAAGCGGTTTTGTCATGCCCAAACAGGCAAAGCCGTGCTTACAGGCCCTGGATCATGTACATGACCACGACCAGCACAGCGAAGACAATGGCAACAATCGTCGTCACCTTGGAGAGCACCTTATCCATCGTGCTTGCCTTTTCCTTGCCGAAGAAGGTCTCAGCACCGCCGGCAATGGTACCGGACAGACGCTTGTCCTTACCCGACTGCATCAGAATAGATACAACAAGGAAAACTGCCATCAGCAGAAGTGCAATACCGATAATAATCTCAACAACATGCATTTCGCGTAAACTCCATTTCCCCGCCGCACATCTTTATCTTCATGCAGGCAGCTGCCCTCGGCGGAAAGACAGCGGCACCCGTGAACGGCAAAAACCGCACACGCAAAAACTGACGTATAGCTATTATAGCACAACCTGTCGGGGATTGCAAGGGGGTTCTCGCATTTTTCCAAAAAAATTTCGCATTCCCATTGACATTTTCCCTGAATTGCGGTATACTATATGATGTTCGCAGGCGTAGTCTAGTGGTAAAACCCCAGCTTCCCAAGCTGGTGCTGCGGGTTCGATTCCCGTCGCCTGCTCCAGAGAGTCCGCATCCGTGTGAAACGGATGCGGTTCTTTTTTTGCTTGCGCCCATGAAAACAGGGAGATGCCCACGGCATCTCCCTGCGATTTTTATTCATCCTTGTTGTCGATGTCCTCGTGAACCTCGCCGTTATCGGCACCGGCGGCGGGGTCAAAGCGGCGGCGCTGTTCTTCCAGGCGCTCCTTTTCTTCTTCCTCGCGGCGTTTGGCTTCCTCGGCGTCGCGTTTAGCCTTGGCGGCATTCTCTTCCTCGCTCTTGCGCTTCTTCTCGGCCACCATTTCCTCCAGCTCCTCCACAGTGGGATTTCCTGCCATGGCAGCAGCGAACTGGTCACCGTCCATGACCTCGTTCTTGAAGAGGAAGCCTGCCACAAAGTGCAGCTTATCCACATTTTCCTCAAGGAGCTTCATGGCCCGGTCGTAGGCCTCGGTCACGATTCGCTTGATCTCGGCATCGATGCGGGCGGCGGTATCCTCGGAGTAGTCACGGGTTGCGCTGAAATCGCGGCCCAGGAATACCTCACCATCATGGTCGGAGCCGTAAACGATGGGACCCAGGGTGTCGCTCATACCGTACTTGGTCACCATGCTCCGAGCAATGGCGGTGGCACGCTGGATGTCATTGGAAGCACCGGTGGAGATGTCGCCCAGAATGAGCTTTTCTGCCACACGGCCGCCCAGCAGACCCAGAATATCGGTCTCCATATCCAGCTTGGAGCGGTAGGAGCGGTCCTCCTTGGGCAGGGACAGGGTGTAGCCCCCTGCGCGGCCCGCGGGAATGATGGAGATCTGATGCACGCTCTCGGAATCGTCGGAGAGGTAGCCCACAATGGCGTGACCCGCCTCGTGGTAGGCCGTCAGCTTGCGCTCCTTCTCGGAGACCACCTTGGACTTCTTGGCGGGACCCACGATGACCTTGGTGAAGGCCTCTTCGATGTCGTTCATGCCGATGAGAGACTTACCCTTCCGGGCCGCCAGCAGAGCGGCCTCGTTGAGCAGGTTGGCCAGGTCGGCGCCGGTGAAACCGATGGTGGATTTGGCCACCACCGAAAGATCTACCTCGCCCTCCAGGGGCTTGTTCTTGGCGTGAACCTTGAGGATATCCTCGCGTCCCTTGATATCGGGATAGTTCACCGTGATCTGCCGGTCAAAGCGGCCGGGACGGAGCAGAGCGGGATCCAGGATGTCGGGGCGGTTGGTGGCCGCCATGACGATGATGCCGTCATTGGAGCCGAAGCCGTCCATCTCCACCAGCAGCTGGTTCAGGGTCTGCTCGCG
>JAFTUB010000045.1 GCA_017466495.1 Clostridia bacterium | reverse complement strand
GCAAACACATCCCGCCTCAGCAAAGCAGTCGAGGACAGTGTGCAGAGCCGATTCCAGCGCGGCGAGATCGGTGATGGCGTGGCCGATGGTGTTGCCCAAGGCCCGTATGGCGGCCGCAAAGCCGGGGCGATTTGCACCAAGAAGACCATCAGGGCACAAAAGAGGGCGAATGTCGCAGGCAGAGGCCTCGGCAAGCCCACGGTAGGGCGTCAGATCCCCCTGCGGTTCCTCGGTCAGGAACAGCTGCTTGACCTGCCATGCCGCCAGCATATCCCGGGGACGAAGTGGAGTCCGAGTCAGTTGCTCGGCAGTGAGAGTCCAGATGGTATCACAGTTCTCCTCCGTGAGCGCAAGATCGCAGTCGAACAGGCGGTGCAGAAGCATCTGCTGGAAGAGTGGGAAGGGATGCCCGATTAGCGCAGGGGCGCAGAGGCACCAGGCGCGAAAACGTTCATAATCGGCAGCATCCGGGGTGGTATACCGCGAATCTGCCCCGCATTGTTCCATCAGCCGATGTATGTCGGGGTGTCGGGGAAGCAGAAGCTGAGCAATGTTGCTGAAGGGGGCGTTGACCGCCAGTTCTTTTGCCGAAAGATCGGCAGCAAGCTCTGCCATGGGCAGAGATTCGGCGTATCCGTGGTAGAGGCGCCGGGCGGTCTCCCCGGACAGCAGAAGATCCTGTTCGGTTATCTTGTTCATGTTCTTCCTCCGGAGCATTTATGAGGGGTTCAGCAGGGTGCGCAGACCGCGCAGGGAGGCGGCCAGCTTTGGCGTGTCGATGCCGTCCTCTCCCAGTACGGGAGATTCCAGGGTCACCGAGCCGCGGTATCCTGCGGCATGGAGACGGGCAAAGAGCGCGGGGAAGTCGATCCTTCCCTCGCCGGGATGAAGAATGGGACGCAGACGGGAAAAATCCCGGGGAGCACCGTCCCGCAGGTCACTGATGTGGATGTGGGCAAGGCAGCCCCCGAGCAGCCAAGGCAGGGAAAACAGGCTCTCGGACTGCCCGTGGAATGCGGCAAAACGGGTGTCGAAGACAAAACGCTGTTCCGGAAAAGCGGCATGGATCGCTGCAAGATTTGCCGCAGGATCGGCGGTGGTGCAGGGGACGTTTTCGATCAGCAGTTCAAGGCCGCACTTTTGCGCGGTGTCCCGCAGAGCCGGCAGATAGCTGAGGTTGACCGCAAACGCTCCATCAGAATCGGTTCCGCCCCAAAGGTGAAGAACGATTTGCTCAGCACCGATTCGCTCTCCCATGGCGCAGTTTGTTCCCCACAGCGCCAATGCCTGACCGCAGAGCTCGCGGTCCTTACGCACCGCACCCGAGCTGAGCAATGTGCCCACCTCTTTGTCGGCATGGATCACGGGAAAGCGAAGCCCTGCGGCAGAAAAATCCTCTGCCATTTTGGGAAGCTTATCCAAATAGGCGGGGAGCATCATCAGTTCAAGCCCATCCAATGGGATTTCCCGGCAGAGGTCGGGCATTACGCGGAGAATATGGCGGTAATCATACTGATTGAGCCGACCGATGATGGCACCGGTGGAGCAGTATAGGGGAAGATGTATCATGATAGCGAACCGACTTTCCTTTTTTTCGTCCCATAGGGGTGAATTCTCTTTACATTTTAACATATAACCCGAAAAACTGCAAGAAAAATTTGCGTTTTTCTCTTCCATATGTCGCAGAAATGTGGTATAATAACCATATATTTTCTTTTTGGGGAGGATGCCCATGTACCGTGCCGATAATCATGTGCATACTTGCTTTTCCTTCGATGGCGCACCCGGTGCTGCGCCCGATGCGGTTTGCCGTGCTGCCATTGCCTGCGGTCTGCAGGAGATCACCTTTACCGACCATTGTGACATCAACGGTCAGGTCGAGGGAATCTATGCCCACTATGCCATGGAGGAAGCCCGCGCGGCGGTGCTTTCCGCACGGGAGATCTACCGCGGTCGTCTGCAGGTGAACTGGGGAATTGAGCTGGGACAGCCCCATCAGTATCCCGAAGATGCGCGGAAAATGATCGCCGACGGCGGCTTTGACTTTGTCCTCGGCTCCCTGCACAACCTGACAGGGGTGCCCGATTTCTCCTTTATGAAGTATGAGATCATGACCGACGAGCACCTGGATCAGCTCTTTTTCCGCTGCCTCGGCGAGATCATGGAGGTAGTCAAATTCCCGGGGATCCACGCCCTGGCGCATCTGACCTACCCCTGCCGATATTATACTCTGGCCGGCCGCAGCTTTGACCCCATGCGATACGCAGATTGCATCGCGGAGATTTTTGGGAAGATGCGGCAGCGGGGGCTGGCACTGGAGATCAACACTTCCACGCTGCGCAAGGGGCTTGATTTTACCCTCCCGAATACCCCCATTCTCGCCCTTTGGCGGGAGTGCGGCGGTGAAATGGTTACCTTCGGTTCGGATGCCCATACGCCGGCGGATGTGGGCGCTGACTTTGCAGCCTTTGGCCAAATGATGAAGGCCTGCGGATTTTCGTCATACTTCACCTTCCGCGGCGGAAAGCCCGTGGAACACCCTCTCGGGTAACCTCAAGCAAGAAAGGAACGATTACCCATGGATCTGACAAATTTCAGCCTGCTTTATCCCGACGCGGAGAGTCAGCGGGCGCATTACAGCGGCAAGGACCGCCCCGATATTGATGCCGATGTGGTGGAACAGCTGGGGCTGGGGGAGATGCTGGATCTTAAGAACAGCGACCTGAGCGATTTCTTTACCACCGATCCCCGGGTCATTACCTATCGCATGGCCACCTTTGGGGATATTTTGGCCAATGAAGCGCTGATCAAAATGCTGGGGGATCTTATCCCTGTGCTCAGCGATGTGATGGAGCTTCGACGCCTGGAGGCCG
>JAFTUB010000044.1 GCA_017466495.1 Clostridia bacterium | reverse complement strand
TTTTCTCCTCCTCCACCGGATGAGGGTCAAATCGAATTTACTTAAATCCCTTTATAACACATTTTGTTTGCGAATTCAACCATTTTCGGAAATTTTTTCTCAGATGTAACGCTATACTTGCAAAATGTCGCAATTTATGGTATAGTGTAGAGGAAAGAGGTGATCCCCCGTGAACCTGCAGAAACGCAATGAAGAAATGCGGGCGTTTTTTGCCCTGCGCATCGACGGCTACGATGCAGTGCATGAAGAATTTTTACCCACAAAAAATGTTCTCACCGAAGCAATGCCGCAGGATGCTCACCGCATTTTGGACATTGGTGCCGGAACAGGACTTGAACTTTTTGCTCTTTTCGCACGTTTCCCCCATGCAGAGGTGACGGCGGTGGATATCTGTACCGAAATGCTGAGTCGCCTGGCAGAACGCCCCTTTGCCGCCCGGGTGAAGTGTGTTTGCGGGGATTTTTTTACCACGGATCTCGGTACGGGGTACGATGCGGTGATCTCCACTTCGGCTCTGCACCACTTTGCCCCGAAGGATAAGCTCCTGCTCTACCGCCGTATTTTGGATGCCCTCCACCCCGGCGGCGTTTTCCTCAATTCCGACTACATTGCCCTCAGCAGTCAGGAGGAAGCCGACCGCTTTGCGGCCTATCGTGATAATGACGGCAGTATCCCCCACATTGATACGCCCCTCACCCCCGAGCACGAGCATCGACTGCTGATCGCTGCCGGTTTTTCCAACGTTACCGCAGAACCGACGACGCGGCGCAATTATCTCCTATTTAACGCCATAAAACCGTAAATTATGCCCACAGAAAGGATACTGTTATGAAACCATGCTTCTTCCCCGCCGACATTCTTCTGCCCGACTTTGGCAGGACCGATCCCCGCCGCTGGGCTGTGGTCGCCTGCGACCAGTTCACCAGCGAGCCCGAATACTGGGCCTCTGCTTCTGACGAGGTGGGAGATGCGCCTTCTACTCTCCGTCTTACCTTGCCTGAGGTTTGGCTGAACGAAGCCGAAACACGCATTCCCGGCATCCATGCCGCCATGGAAGAGGCGCTGAGAGAGGTGCTGATCTGCCATCCCGGGTGCATGATCTGCCTTGATCGCACCCAGTCCGACGGAACACACCGCCTTGGGCTGATCGGCGCTGTGGACCTTGAGGCGTATGACTACACCCGCGGCGCACAGACTCCCATACGCGCCACCGAAGGAACCGTTCTGGAGCGCATTCCTCCTCGCGTCGCCATCCGCCGCGGCGCACCGCTGGAGCTTCCCCACGTGATGCTTCTCATTGACGACCCCGACCGCAAAGTGATCGAGCCGATTTTTGCCCGCGCAGCTGAACTGGAAACGATCTATGATTTCGATCTCATGCTGGGGGGCGGCCATGTGTGCGGCCGCCTGATGGATGAGGCCGCCTGCCGCGAGGTAACCGAAGCCCTGGCTTCCCTGGCTACCCCCGAAGAAATGGAAAAGAAATACGGCGCCCCCAAGTCTCCTCTGCTCTTTGCGGTGGGCGACGGCAACCACTCTTTGGCCTCCGCCAAGGCGGCTTACGAGGAGATCAAGGCAAAGCTGGGGGATGCGGCACTGGAGCATCCTGCCCGCTATGCTCTGGCTGAGGTGGTGAATCTCCATGACAGCGGCCTGAATTTTGAGCCCATCTACCGTGTGGTCTTCGGCGTGGAGCCCGAGGCTCTTCTAAACGAGCTGACCGCTTACGCCGCATCGCTGTCCGGCAATGTGGAAGGTCAGGTGGCCGAAGCCGTATGGGCAGGCGGAAACCGCACCATCGAGCTTCCCCACGCCGAGCAGCAGCTGACGGTAGGAACCCTGCAGGCCTTCCTTGACCTCTATCTCCGCACTCATCCCGAGGCTGAGGTGGATTACATCCACGGCGAAGGCTCCCTGCGCGCCCTGGCCGGCCGTCCCAATGCAGTGGGCTTCCTGTTCGAGGGGATGAAGAAAGATCAGCTGTTTAAGAGCGTTCTCTTCGACGGTGCCCTGCCCCGCAAGACCTTCTCCATGGGCCACGCCGAGGATAAGCGCTACTACCTCGAAGCAAGAAAGATCCGATAAAAAATTTGCACCGGCCTCCGTATTGCGCGGCCGGTGCATTTATTCGCACAAATTTGCGTTTTTTCGGTTTAATCTGCCAGAAACCGCCGAAATATCCCTTGACCGAACCGGGAAAATGGTGTATAATATATGCTGTGTTCCCATATGCAAATACGCGCAAGGAGTTGCCTATGAATATCAAGAAAATCGTGATCTCGGTCCTGTGTGTAATCGCACTCTTTATTCCGACTTATTTGGCCATCGCAAGCTATGTCTCCACCAAGGATGCCCCTGTCAGCGCTCAAAATGTCGACCGGATGGAGATTGCCGATCCCAACGGCGAGGTATTCCGCCTTGCCGCAAGCGAGAACGGAAATGATATGGTTTCCCTCTTTCACGAAATGGGCGAAACCGCGGTAAAACGCGAGGAGCTTCCTGCTCAGCTGCTGGGCCAGCCTTTCTATAAGGTAACCTACTTCACCGGCAGCAAGGCGGTAGATTACAAGTACTATTTCTCTGCTGATGCCCAAAACTGCTATTTTGTGGACGATCTCGGCTCGGTTTATCAGATCGAGAATAGCCAGGCAGCGAAATTTGTGTCTACCCCCTATGCGGTTGCCCTTTATGCTGAGTCCGCCGCTCCCATCCTGCTTAACACCAACGGACAGGCCATCGTCCCGTCATCCATGGAATGGAATTACCGCGCCGCCAACGGCAGCTTTATCAGCCGGGGCAACCTTCCCACCGAAAACAATCAGCTGACCTACACCATGGACGGCGGTATCGCTCTCAACTTCTCGGTCCAGCCCGATGCCCTTGGTGTCAAGGTATATGACGGCGGAACGCTGATCTATGACGGCAGCTATGACAACATTTCCACCATCGACGTCAGCGAGTCCAAGACCCTGTCCCTCGTGCTGGATGCCCATTGGTATGAGGACTCTTCCCGCGGCTACTACGGCCAGGCTGCCTACCAGTTCAAGGCCAATGTAGTTGCTCCTGCCGAGTTCTACCTCGGCCGCAGCGAGATCGAACCCGGTGATTTTGTGGTGCTGACCGGTATCAATGTAGCCGATATCAGCAAGATTACTTTCTCCTCCGAGCCCGCCATCAACTATACCCCCACCTTCTTTGCCGACGGCAAGTATGTCCATGCGCTCATCCCGATCTCCTACGAGCTTGAAGACAGCAAATCCTACACCTTCACCATCGGCTACGGGATTACTTCTCAGTCCATCAACCTCACCATTAAGGACAAGACCTTCGGCAAGCACAGCTACGACATTTCCGCTACCATGGTGAATGCTCACCGCACCCCTGCTACCATCGCCGCCTTTGATGCGGCTGTGAAGGACGTCTACTCTATCGCTGATCCCACCGCATACTGGTCGGGCAAGTTCCTTGATTACACCGAGGCGAAGGTCATGGGCGGTATCCTGGTAACCGGCTTCGGCCGCTACCGCACCATTAAGGCTACCGGCGAGACTTACCGCATGACCGGTGTTGATTTCTACACCTACGGCTCTGTGGATGTTCCCGCGGTGAACAACGGCCGCGTGGTTTATGTGGGCAACACCGACCTCACCGGTAAACTGGTGGTTATCGAGCATGGCTACGGTCTCAAGAGCTGGTATTCTCACCTGAACGAGATTTCGGTCAGTGTCGGCGACACCGTCACCACAAGTCAGTCCATCGGTAAGACCGGCAGCACCGGCTTCATCGCCGCCACCGGCGTCAACATGGGTATGACTGTGTTCAATGTTCCCGTTTCCCCCTATCCGCTCTGGGACAACGGCGTGGAAATGTACTTTGATTGATCAACTCACCAATGAGAACGGCGGTGCCGCAAACGCGGCACCGCCTGTTTTTCATTATTCTACGGCCGTGCGAAGCCGTGAATAAAGCCGTTGATATCGGAGGTACACACATCTCCGCCGATCACCCGATTGCGGTAAACCAGCAGATTAACCAGCACGCGGCCCTCATAGTCGGGGTAGTTCAGCACCTCATAGGTATAGCGGGAAACCGTTTTGTTTTTGTAGCGGCCGAGATCCAGCCCCTGATTCTTCTGAATTTCGTTGTAACCGGCGTATACCTTGTCAAATTCCCCGGGAATGGTCACCTCGGCCTGCTCCAGGGGCTCGGGGCGCACCTCCCAGCCAAACTGACGCAGGAATTCAAGTCGGTCTTCGGGGGTTTTCACTTTGTCATAATGATAGGTTACTGTTTCCCCGGTAGGGGCGGCCGACAGCTCTGCCTGCTCCCCCGGAACAAATGCAATCAAAACGATCAGCGCCGCCAGCGCGACCCCGATGATGCCAAAAAATTTCAGCGTCCCCGCGCGCAATGAGTAGATGAACATGAATATTATCCTCCCTGCAGTAAAGGTTTCGTATTTCAAACATATGCTGTCGGCAGGACAAATATTCGCGGTCATATTCCAAAAAAGTTTTGACAAAAATAGAAAAAGCTCTTGCATTCCCCGGGGAAATATGCTATAATGCTTATGTTGCGGCCACCACAGCGGTTCGCACGTCAATTGAATACGGAGAGATATCGAAGTGGTCATAACGGGGCTGACTCGAAATGTAAACGACCTCGTCACTCATGAATGTGCGAAAGCTCGCGTTTTCGCCGATTATCTCGCAAATGCTCCATTTTTCTTGAATTTTGGATGCGAGCATTTCACCCTCGGCCTTGCATTTGCCTTGCAAAATTCAAACACAACTTAATACGCAGAGATATCGAAGCGGTCATAACGGGGCTGACTCGAAATCATGTTGTTTTCTCCAA
>JAFTUB010000004.1 GCA_017466495.1 Clostridia bacterium | reverse complement strand
CTTTCCTAAAAGCTTTTACTCCCCTTCCATCGCCGGGAGCCAAGGAGTTTGGGGAGTACGAGTTCGCGCACACGCGAACTCGAGGAGGGGAAAGAAACTACGGCGTTTGAGTTGGTTCTTTCCCCTCCCTGTATACGAAAAACAAATTATCAGATGATAACAACGGAGAATACACCAATGAACAAGGCTACAAGAAAAACCATCATCGCCGGTAACTGGAAGATGAATATGACCCCCTCCGCAGCCGAGGCTGCCGTAAAGGAAACCGCTGCCCTCGTGGCCGGCAAGGACGGCTGTGAGACCGTTCTCTGCGTTCCTTTCGTAGACATTCACGCCGCTGTGGCTGCTGCCAAGGGTACGAACGTGAAGATCGGTGCACAGAACGTGCACTTTGAGGCGAAGGGCGCCTTCACCGGTGAGATCGCGGCCGATATGCTGCTGGAGTGCGGCGTAGAGTACGTAATCATCGGCCACAGCGAGCGCCGTCAGTACTTCGGCGAGACCGACGAAACCGTGAACAAGCGTACCAAGGCCGCTCTGGCTGCAGGTTTGAAGGTAATCCTCTGCCTGGGTGAGGTGCTGGAGGAGCGCCAGGCAGGCATCACTGCCGAGATCGTTTCAATGCAGACCAAATTGGATCTGGCCGGCATTTCCGCTGAGGATATGAAGAACGTAATCATCGCATACGAGCCCGTTTGGGCCATCGGCACCGGCTTGACCGCTACCCCGGAGCAGGCGGAGGAGGTATGCGCCATCATCCGTTCCGTTCTCTCCGATCTGTACGGTGACACCGTGGCACAGGCTACCACCATCCAGTACGGCGGATCTATGAACGACGGCAACGCAGCTGAGCTTTTGGCAAAGACCAACGTGGACGGCGGTCTGATCGGCGGCGCATCTCTCGTTCCCGCAAAGTTTGCGAAGATCGTGGACGCGGCACAGGCGTAAGATTTATCCGATAGAAACGGGGTTTCCGCTTTGGCGGGAACCCCGTTTTTGCATATGGGAAAAGGGAAGGTCGTTCCGCAGGAATAACCAAACGGGAGAGGCAGCATAGACGCGTTCTTTTTTTGAACGCACTCCAAGGAGTGCGAGGGACAGCGTATAATGAGGACAGCGGAAGATGTATTTTTCACAAACTAACTTCCCCGTTCCTCGCCGTCAGTCGGAGGGGTGGCGATTTCTCCTAACTTTTCTTCATGATGCCGCCGATGGCGACATTGTTTATGGTGGGTAGGAGAATGGGTTGATGTTTAGGATAACGGAACCGGACGTTGATTTCAGATAGCGGACAGTCGAGGACGCCTGTCCCTACAATGATCGCTGATACTGCGCATCTTTGATGCGCATTCAAAAACATTTGCGTTTTTGCTATCGTCCCATTTCGATGAGTATTATTCTTGGGGGTCTCGGGGATCTCCCCGAGCCCATGTGGGGTCCAAAGGGGAGCCCTTGGGGGAGGGCTCCCCTTTGTTCTTTCTACGGAACAAGCCTCCACCCCGTATTTCCCGCCGCAGCGGAATGAAATTCTTGACAATCCGTCCGGGGCGGATTATAATTACACATATATGGCAAGGGGGTACATACGTATGCGGATTCTCATCATGTCGGTAACAGCGGGCGAAGGGCATAACTCCACCGCCAAAGCGATGCGGGCCTATTTCGATACAAAGGGTGTAGAATGTGACATCCTCGACACCTACGGCTACGTTTCACCCGCTTTGTCCCAGTCCATCAACAAAGCCTATTTGTGGGCATCCAGCCACGCCAAGCGGGCGTACAGCCTGGGCTATTCCCTGGCGGAAAAGCGGCGGTCTCCCATCACGGAGTTCTCCCCCTCTCAGCTGGTGAATATGCCTTTTGCGCTGGAAATCCGGGACTACATTGCACTGAACCGCCCCGATGCCATTATCTTCACCCATCCCTTCGCCGGTCTGATTCTGGACGATCTGAAAAAGAAGGGGTTCCTCGCTATGCCCACCGTAGGCATTCTGACCGACTTCACCTTCCATCCCTACTGGGAAGATTGCACCGCCAACGATTTTGTGGTTATGCCCGCCCGCGCCCTGCGCCATCAGGCATACCGCAAGGGATTTTCCGACGGGCAGCTGCGGGATTTCGGTATCCCTATTCATCCGCAGTTTGCCCTTTCCGCCCCCAAGGGGGAAGCACGAAAGGCGCTCGGCCTGGATTCCGAAAAGAAAACCGTTCTTCTGATGGGCGGCAGTATGGGATACGGCAATATGGGCACTATTATTGCACAGCTGGATGCCGCGTTGGGTGAGACTTTGCAGATCATCGCCGTGTGCGGCAACAACGCCAAGGCGAGGGCAGATCTGGAACGGATGGAAACCCGCTGCCGTCTGCTTCCCTTGGGATTTGTAGACTACGTGGATCGTCTGATGGACGCCGCCGACTGCATCGTGACAAAGCCGGGCGGTCTGACCACCTCGGAAGCCCTGGCAAAGCGGCTGCCTATGGTCATTGTGAATCCGATCCCGGGGCAGGAGGCCCGCAACACTCAATTTCTTTTGAACAGCGGCGCCGCCGTTGCCACCTACGATATGTGCTCCGCCGACGAGCTGGTGATCCGCCTGATGGAGGAGCCCCGGCGGCTGGAGGCTATGCGCCTCAGTATGGAGGAATTGGGCCATCCCGAATCCACCAAAAACGTATGTGAATTTGTGATTGGTCTGTGTGAAAACCGACTTTGATACAGTACACGGAGGAAAATATGGATCCGAAGCTTTTGGAACGTATCAACGAGCTGGCAAGAAAATCCAAGGAAACCCCTCTCACCGAGGAGGAGCTGGCGGAGCAGGCAGAACTGCGCGCCCAATATATTAAAGAGTATCGGGCCACCCTGCGGGGCATTCTGGAGAACACCGTGATCCAGCGTCCCGACGGCTCCAGGGAAAAACTGAAAAAACGCTCAGACAAAGAATAACCGAGGCACTATTTATGAAACAGAAACGCATATTATCCGTGCAGGACATCTCCTGCTTTGGCAAATGCTCCAACACCGTG
>JAFTUB010000043.1 GCA_017466495.1 Clostridia bacterium | reverse complement strand
GTCAGCAGCATAACGCCGGATCGGAGGGCGTCATAAATCGCCTGCTTCTGCTGTGCGGCGTAAGATATTCCGCCCTCCTGCTCTTCTCTGAGAATGAAGCGCTCAATATCCGCGTGGGACAGCCCCGCGCAGGTCCGCTCCAACAGAACAAGTTTTTCTGCAATGTATTTTTCGTCGTTGTACGCATCCTCGGGGTAAATAAACTGCACCCCTTCGATGCGGGTATACTTAAGCAGCTCATATTTGAGCAGATCGGAGATGGCATTGTCTGCCTGCTCGCGACTCACGCCAAGCAGCGCCGCCGCAGAGTCCGCCAGCTTTTCTCTGGGCAGGCACACGTGACCGTTCTGGATTCCGTTCACCGTCAGCAGATAGCGAATACCGCTGTTGATCCGCGCCGCGCTGTCCCGGGCAAGCCCCAACCGCTCGGCCATGGCATCGGCACGCTCAAAGCCAACGCCGTCGATCTCATCACAGAGACGGTAGGGGTTATGCTTCGCAATATCCACCGCGCCGCCTCCCCATTTTTTGTAGATCCGCATCGTAGTTGCAGGACCGAAAAAATCGCGGAAAAAGAGCATTGCCGACCGCATCCCCGACTGGGCGCGAAATTCTTCCGAAATCTTCTCCGCGGACTTACGGGATATCCCTTTGACCTCCGCCAGCCAGTCGGGATGGTGCTCGATCACATCAAAGCTCTCTGCACCGTAAGCTTCCACAATTCGGAGGGCCGTTTTGGGGCCTATCCCTTTAATGCTCCCGGAGGAAAGATAGCGAAGGATGGAGTTCACGTCGGCGGGAAGAATCTTCTCGTAATTCTGCACCGCAAACTGACGGCCGTACTTGGGGTTGTGAATCCATTTTCCGTACACAACAATCTCTTCTCCCTCGGCAATAAAGGGCATCGTGCCGACGATGGTAATCAGCTCGTCGTCATCGGTGCCCATATCGCAGATGGAGTAGCCGTTTTCCTCATTGCTGTAAATGACGTGCTCTATGCTCCCGCCGATTCGGATAATTCCCGCATCGTCGGGATGCTCGGTCATGTACGGCATCGGTTCGCGCATTGCAGTCCATCCTTTCGTCGATCATTCTGCATTTTGTTTGTCCCGCGGTACAACGGCAAGCACTTCTCCGCTGTGTTCCCGCAGGATAGCCTCCACTTCTTCATCCCAGTGCTTCCCCGCCTCACAGAGGAGAAGTACCGTCGGTTCCGCACTTCCGCTTAAGGCGAGACGCGCTTCCACTATGCGGGATGAAAGCGACTCAGCTGTCTCTCCTTCCCACAATCGGACAGCCACCGTATACGCCCGTGGGACGAAAAACAACTCCCACAATGCGCGGAAGGCGCAGTACACCCCCCACACCGCAAGCATCATCGCGGTGACTTCGAAAACAATGCGCCACATATCAATTCCTCCTCAGTAGAGGATATGCGGCGCATTCGGTTTATGTGATCAGTTCAGCGCGGCGCGCAGAGCGTCAGCCATGTCTCTCTTCTCCCAGGGGGCATCCACATCTTCTCGGCCCATGTGACCGTAAGCGGCCAGCACAGAGTAGATGGGACGGCGCAGACCAAAGCGCTCGATAATTGCAGCGGGGCGCAGGTCGATGTTGGCAAGAACAGCATCGCGGATCTTTGCCTCATCCACAACTGCGGTACCGAAGGTGTCAAGAAGAACCGAAACGGGCTGTGCCACGCCGATGGCGTAGGCCAGCTGGACCTCGCATTTCCGGGCAAGACCTGCGGCAACCACATTCTTGGCAATGTAACGCGCAGCATAGGCCGCAGAGCGGTCTACCTTCGTGGGATCCTTACCCGAGAAAGCACCGCCGCCGTGACGGGCATAGCCGCCGTAAGTGTCTACGATGATCTTACGGCCGGTCAGGCCACTGTCGCCCTGAGGACCGCCAACGACAAAGCGGCCGGTGGGGTTGACATAAATCTTGGTGTTTTTCATCAGATCAGCCGGAATGATGGGCCCAATCACATGGGTAATCATATCGCTGCGGATCTGCTCAATTTCCACTTCGGGGGCGTGCTGGGTGGAAATGACTATGGTATCCACGCGTACAGGGCGATCATTCACATACTCCACCGTAACCTGGGTCTTTCCGTCGGGACGAAGGTAGGTCAGCGTGCCGTCCTTGCGGACAGCGGTGAGCTGACGAGCTAGCTTGTGTGCCAGCGAAATGGGAAGGGGCATCAGCTCTTCAGTCTCATCGCAGGCATAGCCGAACATCATGCCCTGGTCGCCGGCGCCGATATCGTATGCATCGGTACCGCTTGCCTTTGCCTCAAGGGACCGGTCAACACCCATGGCAATGTCGGGTGACTGCTCATGGATCGAGTTCAGCACCGCACAGGTGTGGCAGTCAAAGCCGAACTTTGCACGGTCATAACCGATTTCCTCTACCGTAGAACGGACAAGGGTGGGAATATCCACAATGGCCTTGGTGGTGATCTCACCCATGACCATCACCATACCGGTGGTGGTACAGGTCTCACAGGCAACGCGGGACATGGGATCCTGGGCAAGCATGGCGTCAAGGATCGCATCCGAGATCTTGTCGCAAATTTTATCGGGATGCCCCTCGGTCACCGATTCGGAGGTAAATAAACGTCTGTTTTCCATATCTAAACCTTTCTCTATGTTTGCCGGAAGAATCTTGCCGCTGCGCATAAAAAAACGCCCTCGTCACCGAGGGACCGCACAGCAGTACTGCGTCTCATCTCTCGGGAATTAGCACCTTGCATCTGCAGGTTGCCGGGCTTCACAGGGCCAGTCCCTCCGCCACTCTTGATAAGAATTGTATACAGTATAACATATGTTCTCGAAATTTGCAAGAGGGCGTGTATATTTTTTTACGAATTTTTGCAGAAAAACCGGAAAAGGGACTCATCCATGCAATAAAAAACAATACTCTTTCCTCTCTTGCAATTTCTTCCGTGATGTGTTAAAATATTTTTGAACAAAATTTTGCGAAACAGAGCAGGAGAACATCAATGAAAATGAATTTTGATCTGTCCCCTTCCCGCCTCGGCACCGATTCGGTGAAATGGGACTGCACCGCATCAGAATTTCGCCTCACCCCCGGAGAGGACCTGATTCCCATGTGGGTGGCCGATATGGACTTTTTCTGTGCCCCCGAAATCCTTGATGCCGTCAAGCACGCAACCGCCCCCGGCGTACTGGGCTATCGGACTCTGGCCTCCCGCTTTGATGAGGCAGTGATCCACTGGATGCAGAGCCGTCACGGCTTGTCTGTTTCAGCCGATGAAATCCTCCCGAGTCCCGGCGTTGTTGCCGGCATTTCCGCCGCCATCTCGGTATTCACTGATCCCGGGGACGGCGTCATTGTTCAGCCCCCGATCTACCCGCCTTTTGTGGGTGTCCCCAAAGGTATGGGCCGCGTGATCCGCGAGAACAAGCTGATCGAGCGCTACTGTGACGGCGTGTTGTCCTACGACATTGATTTTGAAGATCTTCGCCGTCTGGCCGCTGAGCCCCGCACGAAGATGATGATCCTTTGCTCGCCTCACAACCCCACCGGCCGGATTTACACCCCCGATGAACTGCGGGAAATCTGCACCATCTGCGCAGAAAACGGTGTATATCTGATCAGCGACGAAATCCATTCCGACATCATGCTGAAGGGCAATAAATTTACCCCGATTTTGTCCGTCGCCCCCTGCACCGACCGCGTTCTTCAGCTGTGCTCGCCTTCCAAGAGCTTTAATACAGCCGGAACGCACTCAGCGTACATGATTGTCAAGAATCCCGAAGAGAGAGAGAAGCTGTCGGGCTTCTGGGGCTCCATGCACATCCCCACCTCGTCTTTCGTCAGCGCTGATGTGGTGGAGGCCGCCTACGGTCCTGCCGCTTATTATGTGGACGAGCTCTGCAGCTATCTCGACGGCAACATGGCGTTTATCCGGGAGTATCTGCAGAAAAATCTGCCCGGCATCCGTCTTGCCAGCCCCGACTCCACCTATCTGCTTTGGGCCGACTTCCGCGCCTGCGGCATTCCCGCCGATCAGATCTTCCACCGTCTCTGTGAAGCGGCGCGTGTCGTTCCCGATCCCGGCGAATGGTTTGGAGAGGATTACCTCGGTTACATGCGGATCAACATTGCCACGCCCCGTGCGGTCCTTGAGGAGGCCGCTCAGCGTATCGTTTGTGCAATGAAGCGCGATTTGCAATGAACAAGCACAAACGATGCTCCACCTTTCTGCCGTTGCTTCTCTGCCTTCTGCTGCTCATCGGATGCGCCGGAAAACCGTCCGTTGAGGGCGTGGAAACGGTCAGTGCAGAAGAGATCCGGGAAATGATCCGTGAAGCCCGGGAGTCGGCGCTTGCCGAGGAAAGCAGGCTCGCCGCGGCCGAGGAAACAAAAGAAATATCTTCCGCTGACAAGGTGTATTGGACCGACAGCGGCCAGGTATGGCATACCGATCCCGCCTGCGCATCGCTGAAACGGGCACAAAATATCCGCACCGGCTCGGTTACGGAAGCTGAGCATGCGGGAAAATCGCGCATCTGCAGTTACTGCGAAGGAAAATAACAGCAAAACGGCTGTCGTCAAAAGCGACAGCCGTTTTTGTCAGTTCAAACCGAACTTGTTTTTGCAGTATGTATCGATCTTCTCCGCCGCATCCCGTCCGGCACCCATGGCCAGGATAACGGTAGCCGCGCCGGTGACAGCGTCGCCGCCGGCGAATACGCCCTCTCGGCTGGTACTGACGCCATCGGGAGCAAGGATGCAGCCGCGGCGGTCGGTATCAAGTCCCGGCGTCGTCATGCGTATCAGCGGATTGGGGGAGGTTCCCACCGCAACGATCACTGCATCCACGGGGAGTGTGATCTGTTCCCCGGTGGGCATGGGACGGCGGCGTCCGGAGGCATCGGGCTCACCCAGTTCCATCACATCGCAGGTCATTGCCGTGACAAAGCCGCGCTCGTCTGCTGCAATGGAAACAGGGTTGGTAAGCATACGGAAGATGATCCCCTCTTCCTTGGCGTGGTGGATCTCCTCCTTGCGGGCAGGCATCTCCGCCTCACTGCGGCGATAAACAATGGAAACTTCATCCGATCCCATACGCATGGCGCAGCGGGCAGCATCCATGGCTACATTTCCGCCTCCAACCACAGCGACCCGCTTGGCCTTCAGCACTGGCGTGCTGTAATCCTCGCGATATGCCTTCATCAGGTTCACGCGGGTGAGATACTCGTTAGCGGAATAGACACCGCAACTGTTCTCACCGGGGATTCCCAGGAACCCGGGAAGACCCGCACCGGTGCCGATAAACACGGCCGCAAAGCCTTCGTCAAAAAGCTCATCCACCGTAACGGTACGGCCCACCACCATATCCTGACAGATCTCGACGCCCATCGCCTTCAGGTTGTCGATCTCGGCCTGTACGATAGCTTTGGGCAGACGGAACTCGGGAATACCGTATACCAACACACCGCCGGGAATGTGGAATGCCTCAAATACCGTCACGCGGTAGCCCCGTGCGGCAAGCTCTCCGGCGCAGGAAAGGCCGGCAGGGCCCGAGCCGATCACCGCGACACGAAGCGCATCGGCGGCAGGCTCGGTCTTGTTTTGTTCAGCCATGTTGGCCATATGATAGTCAGCACAAAAGCGCTCAAGGCGGCCGATGGCCACACTCTCCCCCTTGATGCCGCGGATACATTTCCCCTCACACTGGTTTTCCTGGGGGCAAACCCGACCGCAAACCGCGGGAAGCGCGTTGGTGCCGCGGATGATGGTATACGCTTCTTCAAACTTCCCTTCCGCTACCTTGGCGATAAAATCGGGAATGCGCACCTGCACGGGACATCCCGACACGCAGGGCTTATTCTTACAGTTCAGGCAGCGCTGTGCCTCAAGGATGGCATCTTCTGCCGTGTATCCCCTGGCGACCTCCTCGAAGCTGCGTCTGCGCTCGGCGGGGCAAGCCTCGGGCATGGGAACTTTATTCATCTGCATATTGGGCATATGTCAATTCACCTCAGTTAATTTTCGGCGTTGTCCGCCATCTTCATCAGGTTGCAATGCTGATCTCTTGCTTCCTGCTCCTGTGTCTGATACATTCGGTTGCGGCGGATCAGCTCATCGAAATCAACGGCATGACCGTCAAAGTCGGGGCCGTCCACACAGGCAAATTTTGTCTCTCCGCCAACCGTCACGCGGCATCCGCCGCACATTCCGGTACCGTCGATCATAATGGGGTTCATGCTGACCACTGTTTTGATGCCGTATTCCCGGGTCAGCAGACACACAAATTTCATCATGACAGGAGGCCCGATGGCAATGACCAGATCGTAATCCGCGCCGGCCTCGATCTTTGCCTTCAGCCCGTCGGTAACAAGCCCCCGGCTGCCGTTGGAGCCGTCATCGGTCAGCACGGTCAGGGTATCTGCGCAGGCCGCCATCTCCTTCTCCAGGATGATCAGCTCCCGGGTGCGGAAGCCCGCGATGATATCCACCTTTGCGCCGTGCTCGTGGAGATATTTCGCCTGGGGATAAGCAATGGCACAGCCAAGGCCACCGCCGATCACAGCAACGCGACAGTAACCGTCCAGGTGAGAGGGCGTCCCCAGCGGGCCGACAAAGTCGAGAATCTCGTCCCCTACGCGGCATTCACCCAGCTCCATGGTGGATCTGCCAACCTTCTGAAAGATCACCGAAACTGTCCCAGCCTCCCGGTCATAGCCGGCGATGGTCAGAGGAACTCTCTCCCCCTTTTCATGAAGGCGGAAAATGATAAATTGCCCCGGCAGAGCCTTTGCCGCAATGCGGGGAGCATAAACCGAAAGATAATCGGTAGTGGTATTCAACGCATATTTCTCAACAATCTTGAACATAGCCTATCTCCTGTCCGTGGGATTTTTTCATTATATCACAAATCCCGCAGACATTCAAGTATAATGCCCGATTTTTTCCCAATCTGCTAAAATTCCCGATCTCACCGCTGCAAATATCGGATAAGTTGTAAATTATTTTTTGCGCCCATTGATTTTGCCACGGAAATATGGTAGAATGAAGGTTGTATTCAATCCTTATCCGAGGTGATTCCCATGAAGAAAATGAAGCTTGCTTTTCTCGGTGTCGGCAATATGGCCTCTGCTATTCTCACCGGTCTGCAGAGCATCACCGATGACCGTGATATTTATCTGTACGACCCCCTACCCGCAGCAACGGCTCGCTTCACAGAGCGACAGTACAACATTGCACCTTCCGCCCCGGCCGCAGTGGCAGCAGCAGACTGTGTAATCTTTGCCGTCAAGCCTCAAACCGTTCCTGCGCTGCTGGAGGAACTGCGGGAAGCCAATGTATGCGAAGGAAAAACTCTGGTATCCATCGCCGCAGGGGTTCCCATCGCAGTTTTCACCCGCGCATTGGGCGAACTTCCGGTGGTGAGCACCATGCCCAACACCCCCATGCTCATCTGTGCGTGAATGACCGCGCTTTGCCGTTATTCT
>JAFTUB010000042.1 GCA_017466495.1 Clostridia bacterium | reverse complement strand
TCTATTTCCTGCGGGCGGCGGAGGCCTATCTCCCCATCGTCACCGATGCGGAGCCCGCCGCCGATTGCGAGATCGTGATCGGGCGCACCGACCGTGATCCCCTCAGCGGCATCCCGCCCCGCAAACCCCTGACACCCCATCTCCCCGACTATGACAGCTACCGCATCACCGCCAACGGCTGCCGCATCTTCCTTGACTGCGCGGGAGATCGGGAAAACGGGGAGAAAAACCGGGGCGCGGTTTACGCGGCCTATCGGTTCATTGAGGAGTTCCTGCATTTCGACATCCTCTACGATCAGATCAACAACGATTACCGTGACCTGACCCTGGACCGGGTAACCGTGCCCGCCGATACCCACATCGAATCCTCGGCCCGCACCCTGTGGGCGGGAAGCATTCCCGCTTATCCCGGGGAAACGGTGATGTATATGCTGCCCCAGGTGGATCTTGCCACCCAGATCGGCACCGGCGTGCTCTTCAAAACCGCCGACGGGAAAATCCTGCTCATCGACGGCGGCTATGCCGGGGAGCTGGAGAATCTTGCCGCGGCGGTGAAGGCCGTTACCCCTGCGGGAGAGAGGCCAAGGGTGGATGCCTGGCTTATCACCCACCTCCACGAGGATCACTTCGATGCCCTCCTGCGCTACCTGGATACGGTGGAGCGGGGCGGGGACGCCGGCTTTGACCTGGGGGAGATCTGGGGCCATGTCCTCAGCAGCGCGTGGTACGAGGGGCAGGGCCTGGGGAGTTATGCCGGACGTGCAGAACGGCTGAAGAATCCCCCTGCCGGCATCGGTTACACCGAGCTGAACCGGGGCGACTGCTTTGCCTTCGGTGCGGCACGGATGGAGGTGCTTTGGACCGGTCGGGAGGACGTGCGCTGCAACATGAACGATTCCAGCGTGGTCATGCGCGTCACCGCTGACGGAAAGCGCATCCTGCTGCTGGCCGACGCCGAGGGCGTGGCGGGAGAGGCTCTGCTTCGCGAATGTGCCCCCGAGCAGCTGGCGGCCGACGCGGTGCAGATCGGTCACCACGGCACCTTCAATGTGCCCAAGGCGGTCTATGCCCGCGCGGGCGCGACAGACTATTTCTGGCCCATCACCTACCGTTGGTGGTACTGTGACGACGGCACCGGCCTCGGGACCATCAACAAGCAGTACGGCACTCTGGCGGCCATGTCCAAGACCCGGCTTTGGCTGGAACAGCTGAAAGTACCCCGGGAAAAGATCTACCGTTCTTATGTGGGAACCGCCGTTTACCGCTTCGCGGAGGGACAGGCGATGTTTCTTCCTTGACAAAATATTATCTTGCGTTTTTTGGGAAGTGTGTTGCTGTTTCGAGAGTTGTACCTCATTTTTTGGTTTGCTATAATGTACACAACGGATACCCTTACATTCCGCACATTTTTTAATCGAAAAGGAGATTACGATTATGTCTGCAAAGTTTGCTTATGCACAGTGGCCCTGGGGCACCAAAACCAGAGAAGAATTCATCGACGCCTGCCGCGATATGTCCGATGTCGGCTTCCGCTATTTCGAGAGCGTAAAGGCCTTCATTGAGGTTTTCCAGGATAACATCCCGGATTTCAAGGCTATCTGCGCCGAGTACGACATCACCCCCATCAGCTTCTACTTCCACCTCAGAGGCAACGTAGAGAACGACATCATCGACCTCAAGAATAAGCTCGGCTTCATCGAGGCAGTGGGCGGCGTTCCCAGCATTACCCTGCAGGGCGAGACCATCCGCGGCCGTACCGCTACCCAGGACGAGCTGGAGTATGCCGTTCGCACCATCACCGAGATCGGTGACATCTGCGCTCCCTACGGCATCAAGCCCGCTGTACATCCTCACTACAACACCACCATCATGACCGAGTCCGAGATCGACTACGTCATGAGCCGCCTCGATCCCGATAAGATCGGCTTCGGTCCTGACACCGCTCACCTTTCCGCCGGCGGCTGCAACCCCGGTCAGATCTTCGAGCGCTACAAGGAGCGCATCAACTTCGTACACCTCAAGGACCTCAAGGGCGCTCTGTCCGACGGCGGCATGGAGGCCGGCGTTGAGGTTTATGACAGCTTCCGTGAGCTGGGCGAAGGCGACATCGACTACAAGCCCGTCTTCCAGGCGCTCAAGAGCGTTGACTTCAGCGGCTACCTCTGCCTCGAGCTTGACAGAACCCGCTACACCAACAAGATCAGCTGCCTGATGAACAAGCACTACATGGACAAAAACTGGTAAGCCCTGAAACATCGAAAACTCCAAGTCGAAACCACCGACAACCTAATGGGGGGTGAGGACAATCGAATCCCAGGCAATGTACCGACTTCACCTGTTCGACGCGCGCTTTTGCCGTGGCGGCTGTCCCATGCACTGGCATGAGGAGATAGAGCTTATTTACTGCCTTGAGGGGCGTTATACCGTGCAGATCTGCGATGATAAGTACGATATCGCCCCCGGGCACGTGCTGTTCATCAACAGCGGTGAGCTTCACTCGGTCACGGTAATTGAAGAAGGGCTGTTTGCCTTCATCGAGTTTGGCTCAAGCCTGGTCGGACGGGATTTTAATCTGATGGCGAATAACGCCTTCAGCCTGCGGCAGTTGGACCTCAACTCGGACGAGGATCGGGGCATCGCCGAGATCGGACTGATCCGCGACAGCCTTTCCGTGATCATGGACGAGTTGAAAGAAACCCGCATCGGAACCCATAATATGATCAAGGCACATATTATGGCGCTCTTTGTTCTGCTCCTGCGGGCCATCCCCGTCAAAGAGGAGCAGGATGTTTCCCGCATGGACCGCATTTTCAAGCGGAACAAGATCAACGAGGTCTTCGACCACGTGGAAAAACACTATGCCCGGAACATCACCCTGAAGGAGGCCGCCAAGGTGGCACACTACTCCGAGCGCAGCTTCCTCTATGCCTTCAAGCTTGTGACCGGAATGACCTTCCACAGCTATCTCAATCACTACCGCGTGGAGCGTGCCATCGAGCTTCTGCCCTACCGCGAGTATTCCATTGAGTATATCGGCTACCTGGTGGGAATTCCCGTGCCCAAGTCCTTCAGCCGCATCTTCTGCCGCGTGATGGGGATCTCCCCCTCCGAATACCGCCGCCGCCTGTTCGCCAACAAGCTGGGGGAGGCCGGGCCGAGGCTGCCGGAAAAAATTCCCGACACCATTACCATGACGACTCAGGAGATCGATTCTCTTGAGGATGTTTCACTTGACGAAGGAGAGTGATACGGATGAGAATTATTGATATCGGCGCAATGCTGGGCTGGATCCCCGATCAGCGCGAGCGTCAGCTGCCCAATCCCGAGGATCTGCTGGCCTACATGGATCGGTATTGCCTTACCGATGCCGTGGTCTATCACACCGACGCCTGCCGCGACAGCTTCGCCGGCAACGCCGAGACCAGCGCCATCTGCCAAAAGTACGACAGACTCCGCGCCTGCTATGTCATCGACCCGCCCATGGGCAGTAACACCTGCGGTGACGCCGATGAGCTGACCAAGTATCTCTGCGAGAACCGCCCCGTAGCGGTGAGAATGTTCCCCAAGAGCCAGAGGGTTCCCTTCAGCTCCTTCTACTGCGGCGACATTCTGGAGGTGCTGGAAGGCCTGCGGATGCCCCTGCTGATGAATGTGGGCGAGTATACTTATGAGGAAGTTGCCGAAGTGGCGCAGAACTTCCCGGATCTGAAGCTGGTCCTGCTTCGCCCGGGTCTCAACCGTTCCCGTGTAACCTTCCCCCTGATGAAAAAGACCAAGAATGTCTACTTTGACACCAGCGTAATGCTGGATACGGGCCTTCTGACCGAGGTTGTTTCCAAGTTCGGTTCCGAGCGCCTCCTGTATTCCTCCTGCCTGCCCCACTATGAGCCCGCAGGTCCCCTTGGTTTGGTCATGTATGCCGACATTACCGATGCCGACCGCCGCGCGATCTTCGCCGAGAACTGGCTGGCACTGGAAAACGGCATCGCATGGAAGACCTGCTGAGCAATCGAAAGGAGCTGAACTGCATGGAGAAGATTCGTGAAGCGGCCCTTGCCGCCAAGCCCGTACCCGTACCCGTTATCGATGCACATACGCACCTTCTGCCCTACCGACTGAAAGGCTGGTATCAGGCCTACGATAAGACCGAGGATGTCGTTCATCAGATGGACCGTCTGGGCATCGACTGTATCGTTACCGCACCCCATCCGCTGATCAACGGCACCATGGAGGTGGCCAACGCCGCTGCCGCCGAGGCTGCAGAGCTTTTCCCCGGCCGCGTGAAGGGTTACATCTCCATCCAGCCCTACCAGGGCGTGGATGAGGTCAAGGCCCAGATCAGCAAGTATTCCCAGAACCCCAACTTCCTTGGCCTGAAGTTCTTGATCAAGTACCACGGCAATCTGCCCCAGGCAGAGTACGAGTACGCGCTGGACTTCGCCGACGAGATGGCCTGCCCCGTCCTGATCCACAACTACGGCGATTGGGAGGGCCTGCAGAACATCCGCCGCGCCCTGGAGAAGCGCAGCAGAGTCAAGATCATCGTTGCCCACCAGGGCGGCGGTTATGCTGTCTTCTCTCGCGAGCTGGCCAAGATCATGCGCGACCATGACAACTGCTTCATGGAGCTCTGCGGCTCCCTGGAGAACCGCTACTCGGTAGAGGATCTGATCGGCCTGGTTGGCGAAGATCGCCTGATCTATGGCTCCGACCTGATCAACCTGGATCCCGCCTACGACTTCGGTAAGGTTGCGTTCTCGCCCATTGACGATGAGATCAAGCGCAAGGTATTCGCCTTGAACTATCTCTCTACTCTGAAAGATTCGCAGATGGGTAAGCTCACACTGGTTGACCCGTCGAAGAAAGGAAACGGTGTATTCGCATGAGCAAGAAACTGAGAACCGGTATCATTGGCATGGGTTACATCGGTGAGAGCCACATCGAGGCGGTCCGCCGCATCGGTCTGTGCGAGCTCGCTGCTGTTGCCGATACCAACTTTGAACTGGCAAAGCGTAAAGCTGATATGTACGGCATCGAGAAGTGCTACAGCAGCGTGGATGAGCTGCTGGCCGATCCCGATATCGATGTTGTGCACAACTGCACCCCCAACCACCTCCACCTGGACATCAACCGCCGCATCATCGCTTCCGGCAAGCACCTGATCAGCGAGAAGCCCCTGACCAAGAACTACGCAGAGGCTTGCGAGCTGCTGGAGCTGCACCGTCAGCATCCCGATGTTGTGGTTGGCGTTAACTTCAACTACCGCATGAACCCCATGGTTCAGGAAATGCGCCGCCGCGTCGAGCGCGGTGAGACCGGTAACATCCGCGTCATCACCGGTTCCTATCAGCAGGACTGGCTCCTGTATGATACCGACTACAGCTGGCGTCTCGAGCCCGAGATCTCCGGTATCTCCTGCGCCATCGCCGACATCGGCTCCCACTGGATGGACCTGGTTCAGCACGTCACCGGCAGCCGCATCACCGCCGTCATGGCAGATCTGGTTACCGTGATCCCCGTGCGCAAGAAGCCCGCTGCCCAGACCGAGACCTTCACCAACAAGGTCGCCGAGCAGTACACCCTGGTTGACGTGAAGAACGAAGACTATGCCGCAGTTCTCTTCAAGATGGAGAACGGCGCCACCGGTGTCTTCCACGTTTCCGAGGTTGCCGCAGGTCACGGCTGCTACTTCAACGTTGAGTTCAACGGTTCCATTCAGTCCCTGCGCTGGTGCCAGGAGGAGAATGACCGTCTGTGGGTCGGCCGCCGCGGCGGTGATAACAGCTACATCATCCGCGACCCCAACCTCATCTCTCCCGAGGTTCGCCCCTACACCGGCCTGAGCATGGGTCACCCCGAGGGCTGGAACGATGCCTTCAAGGGCAACATCTACAACGTGTACCGCTACATCAGCGAGGGCAAGCGCATGGGCGTTGATCAGCCCGACTTCTCTACCCTCGAGGATGCCGCTTACATCGTCCGCCTCACCGAGGCCATCGTAGAGAGCAGCAAGAAGCGCTGCTGGATCGAGCTTGACTGATTTTTGATCGAAAAATAAATTTAATTAAACAGGAGAAAAAACTATGAGCAGATTTAAGTTTTCGGTAGGCCCCTGGAACGTCCATGAGGGCGCAGACGCATTCGGTCCCGAGGTTCGCGACACCATCGCCCTCGAGGAGAAGTTCCGCAAGTTCGCTGAGATCGGCATCTCCGCCATCCAGTTCCATGACGACGACGTTGTTCCCAACATCGACGACTACACCCCCGAGCAGATCCTGGAGAAGGCTAAGGAAGTTCGCGCTCTGCTGGACAAGTACAACCTTGCAGCTGAGTTCGTTGCTCCCCGTCTCTGGATGAGCCCCAACACCACCGATGGCGGCTTCACCTCCAACAGCGCTGAGGACCGTGCTTACGCCATGAAGCGCGCTTACTACTCCATCGACATCGCCCGTGTCATCGGCTGTAACAAGATCGTTCTGTGGCTGGCTCGCGAGGGTACCCTCTGCGCAGAAAGCAAGAACGAGACTGATTCCGTCCGTTACCTCATCGATGCCATCAACGCTATGCTGGACTACGGCCCCGAGATGCAGATCCTTATCGAGCCCAAGCCCAACGAGCCCATCGACCGCAGCTGCTGCCCCACCATCGGTCACGTTATGGCTATCTCCGCTGCGACCAAGGATCCCGCTCGCGTCGGCGCTGTGATGGAGTCGGCTCACGCCATCCTCGCAGGCCTCGATCCCGCCATCGAGATGGGCTTCGCTCTCTCCTTCGGCAAGCTGGGCAGCGTCCACCTCAACGACCAGAACGGTCTCCGCTACGACCAGGATAAGTCCTTCGGCGCTGAGAACCTCCGTTCCGCATTCAACCAGATCAAGGTTCTCTGCGACAACAACTACGGCGCAAACGGCGAGTATGTCGGCCTTGACGTTAAGGTAATGCGTACCCAGAAGAGCGACGACTGCTACCGTCACATCATCAACAGCATGAAGATCGTAGAGCGCATGGAAGAGAAGATCGACCGCTTCGACGAGGCTTACCGTCAGAAGTGCATCGCCGAGCGCAACTACGAGGCTCTCGAGGCTTACGTTCTCGACCTGCTGCTGGGCTAATCAAAAGGTTATCTGACCGACGACAATCATCAATGCTCAATTACCATTTGTGTTCCTGCTGACATTTGTCGCACCAAAGCCTCCCTCCGAGAGGGAGGTGGCGCGTGCGAAGCACGAGACGGAGGGAGCCTGCGTAACCATACGGTTTAGCGAAAGATAACAGTTACGCGCTCTCCCTCCCCCGACTTCGTCGGGAGCTCCCTCCCGGAGGGAGCCCGGATGAGGTACTATCTATATAGGAACACAATGCCGGATTGAGATATCATCACAAAAGAAAGGCCGCAGCTCCGGCTGCGGGTTTGGTAAAATATCATGTATAGAATGGGTCAAGCTGAAGCAGATGCCGCCGCTCGCGTAATTATGAGCAAGAGCCTTTTCCGCATCTCCAGTAAGTATCTTGAGGCTGAGAATTTCGAGCGCGAGCTTGAAGCAAAGATTGGCGTTAAGCACGCAATCTGCGTTAACAGCGGTACTTCCGCTCTGCAGTGCTGCCTGGCAGCCCTGAACATCGGCCCCGGCGACGAGGTCATCGTTCCCGCATACACCTACATGGCAACCGCTAACGCCGTTCTGGCTGTGGGTGCTATCCCTGTTCTGGCTGAGATCAACGAAACCCAGACCATCGACGTTGCTGACGTTGAGAAGAAGATCTCCAAGTACACCAAGGCCGTTATCCCCGTACACCTGAACGGTCACCCCTGCGACCTTGACAGCCTGAAGGCTCTCTGCGATCCTCGCGGCATCAAGATCATCGAGGACGCCTGCCAGGCTGACGGCGGCAGCTACAAGGGTCAGCGTCTGGGCACCATCGGCGCAGCCGGTGCGTTCAGCTTCAACTACTTCAAGATCATCTCTGCCGGTGAGGGCGGTGCAGTCCTGACCAACGATGATACCTACTACGAGCGCGCTCTGATCTACCACGACACCGGTACGGCTTACCGTCCCTATGCCGAGGCAATGACCGAGCCCTTCTTCTCCAGCTACAACATGCGTACCAACGAGATCGCTGCCGCTGTTCTCCGTGAGCAGCTGAAGCGCCTTGACGGCATCCTGGAGGACCTCCGCCGCGTAAGAAAGGAAATCACTGCCGGCATCAAGCTCAACGATGGCGTACACTTCACGCCCTTCAATGATGCTGAGGGTGACTGCGGCACTCTGCTCGGTCTGGTCTTCGATGATGCTGACCGCGCTGCTGCATTTGCGACCGAAGTTGGCGCTCTCTGCCTGATCAACTCCAAGAAGCATATCTACATCAACTGGGATCCCATGCTCAACCGTCTGGGCGGCCACACCGATGCTATGAACCCCTACCTGGATCCTGCCAACGCAGATCTGAACAAGGAAATCAACCCCGACACCTGCCCTGTTACCCTGGACATCCTTCGCCGTTCCGTCAACATCTCCATGAACCCCGACTGGACCGCAGAAGAGATCGCAGAGAAGATCGCAAAGATCAACGCTGCTCTGGGCGCATAAGTTCAATCACCATCCCGAGGGGCTGCCGCCATGCGGCAGCCCCTTTTTGGCGGGGAGATCGCTCTCCCCTGATCCGTAAAAAAGCCTGGCGGCAGAGAGTATCTCTCTGCCGCCAGGCCTTTTCCTTTGGGCGGGGAATCATTTATTCCGGGGGATCCACCGGGTGACGGTGGAAACGAAATCCCAGCTTTTTTCCTTTTTGGCGGGAGACGTGAGCCCCAGGGTTTCGTAATATTCGGGGGTGTAGGTGATGCAGGAAGGGTTGAACCGGTCGCTGCGGGCGCGGATCTCCCCGTAGGGATCATCCACGGGCTCGCAGGGGATGAGGGCGATCATCGCCGCCAGCTCGGCGGCGCGGTTTGCATCTTCTTCTGCCAGGAGCTGACGGAAGGCGGCATCAAAGGTGTCCCTGTCCCAGCCCACCAGCTGATCCATCAGCTGGGTGCCGTGGAGTGCAGCCACCAGGCGGAAGAAATGGGCGATGCTGTCGGCAACGGGCAGGACATAGCGATCGTCTGCGGGCATGGGATTCACCACAAACACATACTCCCCGAGGGCGGGGATGGTGCAGTAGTGGATGCCGTCCACCCCGAGGGAGCCGAAGATCACGGCATCTTTTGGGGTGCAGAAGTAGCGCACGGCCCGGCGGGGGTCTTCATAGGTGAAGCCCAGCGCCGACCAGCAGGGGGCGGCGGAGCGAAGCTGCTGCAGGAGTGTCTGATTGGAGGTCATGGGCGGGGTCCTTTCTGTGTAAGGGAGATGGATCGTCTGCTTTTAGTATAGCACGCAGATATGAACAAAGCAAGGCGGCCGCAGAAAAAAGCGATGAAACGGGAACCGTTTCATCGCTTTTGATGGCAGGGATTATTCACCCAGCAGCATGATCTTGCCCTTGACCGCACCGGGAGTTTTGTAGAGGGCGAAGGCCTCGGCGGCCCGGGAGAGGGGGAAGCTGTGGTGGATCAGCTTATCCGAGAAACGCAGGCGGCCGTCGGCGAAGCAGTCGGCGCAGATCTGCCACTCCACACCCGGGTAGGGCGCGGAATAGCTCATCCAGGAACCGGTGAGCTTGAACTCCTTGCGGTTCATGCACTCCCAAAGCTTGGGGGTGAAGGTGAGATCGGTGTGGGGCGTGCCGATGAAGCAGACGTGGGCCTTGTTTGCCGCCAGCTCAAAGGCCATCTTCATGGTGGCGGTGGCACCTGCCGTCTCGAAAACATAGTCGAAGCCGTGACCGCCGGTGAGGGCCTTGGCCTGCTCCATGAAGTCGGGGGCAGTGGTGTTGACAGTGGCATCGGCACCCAGCTCGCGGGCCAGTTCCAGCCGCTCCTCCAGCAGGTCGAAGACCACCACCTTGCGGCCGCCGTAGATGCGTGCCCACTGTGCGGTGAACATACCGATGGTGCCGCCGCCCAGGACGGCCACATAGCCGCCGCCCTTGAAATCGTTGCACATCACGCCGTGGAGGGCAACGGCGGCGGGCTCGAACATGGCCGCCTGGATG
The DNA here is from genome assembly GCA_017466495.1 of Clostridia bacterium. Lineage (GTDB taxonomy): Bacteria > Bacillota > Clostridia > Oscillospirales > CAG-272 > SIG693. Next base: position 6,912 of record JAFTUB010000042.1, on the reverse strand, counting down.
TAGGGGATGGCGGGGTCATACTTGATGGCGTTGCGGGCGGGGATCACCACGTATTCGGCGAAGCTGCCCTGCTCACGGGAGCCGATAAAGCTATAGTGGCGGCAGAGGGCATAGTTGCCCTGCTGGCAGTCGGCACACTCCATGCAGGGAACCAGGGGCGCGCCCGAAACGGTGTCGCCCACCGCAACGTTGGTGACGCCCTCGCCCACCTCTACCACATCGCCGGCAAACTCGTGGCCCAGCACGATGGGGAAGAAGTGCGCGCCGTTGTGGAGCACACGGGGGATGTCCGAGCCGCAGATTCCGCTGGCGCGGACACGCACTTTTACCATCCCCGCCTTGACTTCGGGGGTGGGATAATCATCATAACGCAGATCTTCATTTCCGTAAAGAACAGCAGCCTTCATGTTTTACTCTCCTTAAATATTGATTGAGTCGGGGCTCTGCCCCGAGCCCCGCTTAAGGGGCTTTTTGTAAAAAGCCCCTTAAGAATCCGCAAAAACTTTCATAAAAAGTTTTTTAGAGTTTTCGCGGGGCCCGGGGAGCCTTTTTCAAAAGGCTCCCCGGCGGGGTGTGGGGCAGCGCCCCACGACCTTACCCTCTGCAGACAGCGATTTTCTCTTTGACCAGCTCGGTAACGCGGGCCATGGCCGCCTTGCCGTATTTTTTGGGATCGAACACACCGGGATCGGCGGCGAGGGTGGCTTTGACACCCTCCGAGTATGCGATGCGCAGCTCGGTGGCGAAGTTGACCTTGCAGATGCCGGCGGCGATGGTTTCACGGACTGCATCGTCCGACAGACCGGATGCGCCGTGGAGCACCAGGGGAATCTCCACCACCCGGCGGATGGCGCGGAGACGGTCAACGTCCAGCACGGGGGTGCCGACATAGACACCGTGGGCGGTGCCGATGGCCACGGCCAGGGAGTCGATACCGGTCTCGGCCACAAAGCGGACAGCGTCGGCGGGATCGGTATAGCCGCATCCGTCGGCCTCGAGATCGTCTTCCTTGCCGCCAACCTTGCCCAGTTCAGCCTCGACGGGGATGCCGCAGGGGTGTGCCACGTTGACCACCGAGCGGGTCACGGCGATGTTGCCCTCCAGGGGGCTGTGGGAGCCGTCGATCATGACGGAGGAGTATCCGGCCTGGATGGCCTGCACGGCCAGATCAAAGGAGGAGCCGTGGTCCAGGTGGAGGCAAACATCCACCTTTGCCTTGGCCGCGGCGGCGTAAACATTGGCGCGGTAGAGATCCAGCCCGGCATACTTCACGGTGGAGGGGGTAGTCTGAATCATCACGGGGGTCTTCATTTCCTCGGCGGCGGCGATGATGGCCATGACCATCTCCATATTTTCGGCGTTGAATGCGCCGATGGCGTAGCCGCCCTTTTGGGCATCGAGCAGCATCTTTTGGCTGGTGACGTAGGGCATAGCGGTATCCTTCCTGTATTTTACAAATTGGTCATAACGTTTTCAATTTATCCATAACATCATGATGATTCATTATAGCATGATTCGCCATCTCTGTCAAGAGACGGGTGGGACAAAGGGGGAGGTTTTTTGTAAATTTTTTCCTATACACCGAAATCCCTTTGACAGCGGGCGGGTCTTATGGTATACTAAAAAGGACGAAAAAGCACACATTCCGCGGTGCCATCCCGGTGCCCGCCCGTATATGTCCCCCCGCTCCCGCATAGATTGGAGGGAGGACAACTTTTTTCATTGATAAAGAAAGGACACCGCCCATGAAAACCCTTGATCTGCATCTGGTTTCCACAAAGATCACCGGCCTGCTCCTTGGGGCGATGATTTTGTTTTCGCTGATTTTCAGCACCCTTACCGCCTGTACCGATTCTGCGGCCGCCGCGCAGGCCAACGGTGCCGGGGCACAGCTGTCCCGGGTGGAGCCCAGCGCCTATGTGAAGCCCGAGCCGGGCGGTGCGGGGATCCTCAACCCCGATGCGGAGGTGCGCGGGGTGTGGATCGCCTCGGTGATGAATCTCCACTATCCCTCGGCGAAGGGGCTGGATTCCCTCACCCTGGCCGCCGAGCTGGATGCTATTCTCGACAACTGCGAGGAGAACGGCTTCAACACCGTGTACTTTCAGGTGCGGCCTGCCGCTGACGCGCTGTACAAATCCGAGCTTTTCCCCACCTCGGTCTATCTGACGGGGAAGCAGGGCGCGGCGCTCCCCGACGAATTTGATCCCCTGGCCTACCTTCTCCAAGAGGCGCATCAGCGCAATATCCGGGTCCACGCCTGGATCAACCCCCTGCGGGTAACGGCATCGGGATCGCCGTCCAAGCCCGAGACCGATATCGAAGCTCTGGCCGAGTCACACCCTGCCCGGAAAAACCCCGATTGGGCCATCCCCTATGCCGACGGCAAGCTGTATTTTGACGCCGGACTTCCCGCGGTGCGGCAGTATGTCATGGACGGCGTGGCCGAGCTTGTCCGCAATTATGACGTGGACGGCGTGATTTTTGACGATTACTTCTATCCCTATCCCACCACCGAAAAGGTGGGGGGCAAAAATGTGAAGGTTCCCTTTGACGACGATGCCAGCTTTGCTGCCTTTGGCGGAGATTTCGAGAACCGCGACGACTGGCGGCGGGACAACATCAATCAGCTGGTGGAGGGCTGCTATCGGGTCATCAAGTCCATTGATGACGAGTGCCAGTTCGGCATTGCTCCCTTCGGTATTTGGCAGAACGATGACGGCGAGAACGGAGGCAGTGCCACCAGCGGCCTGGCATCCTACCACGAGATCTACTGCGATGCCCTTGCCTGGATCGAGGGCGGGTACATCGACTACATCGCGCCCCAGATCTATTGGCGCTTCTCTTCCACCGCCGCGCCCTACGATGTGCTGGTGCGCTGGTGGAACGCCCGGGTGGACGGCACCGGGGTGGATCTGCTCATCTCCCACGGCGTGTACAACTACGCCACCTGGACCGATCCTGCGGGGGAGATCAGCCAGCAGATCGAGTACGCCCGCAGCGAGCTGGGCTATCGGGGCAGCATTCACTACGGCTATCCCGACATTGCAGCCAATACCAAGGGCCTGGCCGACGAGCTGAAGGCCATGTACCGCGAGGAGATCATCTACACCGAACCCGTGTCCAACGGCATGGCCCTCACGGTGACTTCTCCCCGCAGCGGATCCTGGATTGATGCCGCCTCTACCTATCTCATCGGCGCATCCGATCCCACCAAGACGCTGCTCTTCGAGGGACAGCCGGTGAGCCGCACCAAGAGCGGATACTTCTCCCTCTACGTGTCCCTGGAGGAGGGGGAGAACAACTTTACCATCCCCTCTGACGGCACCGAGATCCCCTATATCCTGCACCGCGGAGTGCGGCCGGGCAGCAGTACCGCCGCCGCAGACAAGGTGCTGGATGGCTATGTCCTGTCGGTGAGCGCCCCCGGCGGTGATGTTGCCGCCGCGGCGGGCAGCCGTGTGACCCTCACCTGTACCGCCCCTGTGGGCAGTACCGTCACCGCCGCCCTGGGCGGGCAGACCGTGACCCTGCAGAGCTCGGGGAAGGTGTCGGGAAAGACCGGCTATGTGGCCGATACCTATACGGGCGTCTTTACCCTGCCCGCCGCCGGAGAGGGGGAGATCTACTCCCTGGGGAATGTTACCTTCCGCGCGGTGCGGGGCAATGAGAATACCACCGCCCGAGGCCCGCTGGTGCGGGTGCTGGGCAAGAACGCCGTGATCCCCGTGGAGGTCACCCGGGATCATGCCGAGTTGAAGCTGAGCTACACCTCCTGGTATTATGACGATTTCACGCCCCAGGTGGCGGGAATGCGGGATTATGCCGTGTCCCAGGCCAACGGATACTATCTGCTCCGTGTGGGTGGCTATATGGCCACCGAGAACGTCCGCGAGCTGGAGGGGAACACCGAGATCGGCATTGCCAATGTGCGCTCGGTGACGGTGGGCAGCAACGGCAGCCACACCCTGGTGGCTATCGATGCCGAGAACACCATTCCCATGAACGGCTACTGCGAGAAGGACGTCTTCTACATCTCGCTGTACAACGTCAATACCGCCTCGGTGGGGAAGATCACCCTGGGGGACAATCCCCTCTTCACAAAAGCCGAGTGGGTCAAGAGCACCAAGGCCAACAGCATCAAGATTGCCCTGACCCTGCGGGATCCCGAGAATTTCTACGGCTTTGCGTTTGACTACAGCGATGAGGGCATGACTCTCGTGCTCCTGCGTAACCCGGTGAAGCTTCCCGCCGACGGCCTGCCTCTGCTTGGTAAGACCATTGTGCTGGATGCCGGCCACGGCGGCACCGACAGCGGTGCGGTGGGTGCCCAGGGCGCGGGCTCGGGCTATGCCGCGGTGGATGAGGCCGATCTCAACCTCTCCATTACGCTCCGGGCGGCGGAGGCGCTCCGTCGGCTGGGGGCAAACGTGGTGCTGACCCGTGACGGGGACACCACCGTGTCCATCGACCAGCGCATTGCGCTGCTGGGTGAGCTGGAGCCCGACCTGTCCATCTCCATCCACCAGAATTCCATGCCCTATTCCACCGACATCACCCGTGTCCGCGGGCTGGTGGGACTCTATTACGCCGATGCGGGACGCCTGCTGACCCGATGCGTCTCGGCCTCTACGGCGTCGGCCCTCAACCGCTACGAGCGGGACTTCGCCGAGCAGAGGCTGGCACTCTGCCGCAACGCCCGTTTCCCCTCCACCCTGATCGAGGTGGGATTCATCACCTGTGTCGAGGAATATGAGAAAATGCTGAACGCCGAGGCCATTGCCAAGGCGGGAGATGCCATTGCCCGGGGCGTGCTGGACTACTACGCCGCCCAGGCGAAATGGGCAAAATAAACCTCCCGAAAAGGAAAGATCATGCGAATCGTTTACATCCTGCTATCCCGCAGCAATACCGTCTGTGCGCGGTTTATCCGCCTCATGACCGCCTGCCGCTACAATCATTCCTCCATCTCTCTCTCCCCCGCGCTTGACTGCTTCTACAGCTTCGGGCGAAGACGGCTGAACAATCCCCTCATCGGGGGCTTCGTGCGGGAGACCCTGGATGCGGGGGTCTTCTCCCTGAACCTGGATCAGCCCTGCGTGGTGTATGCCCTGGCGGTGTCGGAGGAGGCCTACGAAAAGATGGAAGGGCAGGTCAGCGAGTGCCTGGCCAACTACCCCAGCTACCGCTATAATTTCCTGGGGATCCCCTTCACCTATTTCGGTATCCCCATGCCTCTGAAAAGGCACTACCAGTGCGGGCAGTTTGTAGCACGGATGCTGGAGATGACAGGGGCCTGCACGCTGCCCCGTCCCGTGTCCCTGATGCAGCCCATGGACTTTGTAAAGATCCCCGAGCTGGTGCCGGTTTACACCGGCACCCTGGGCGGGCTGGCGGATTTCAACCCCACCGAATCCACCCGCGCTGCGGTTCATGCATAAACCGTAAAAAATCCCGTGCCGCAATTGCGGCGCGGGATTTTTGTTGACATTTCGGGCGGAATTTGGTATACTGTACACAAGAAAAAGACAGTCGCCCGGGCGGCGGCGTAAGGAGAAACAGAATGAACGACATCAAAGACATCGGCCTTGCCAAGTCCGGCAAGGATAAAATTGACTGGGTACGCAGCTATATGCCCGTCCTCTCCCGCATTGAGCAGGAATTTATCCAGACCAAGCCCTTCGCGGGCATGAAGATCTCCATGTCCATCCACCTGGAGGCAAAGACGGCATATTTGGCCAAGGTTCTGCGAAACGGCGGGGCCGAGGTGGCGGTGACGGGCTGCAATCCCCTCTCTACCCAGGATGATGTGGCCGCGGCGCTTGCCGCCGAGGGCTTCACCGTCAACGCCTACCGCGGCGTGAGCATGGAGCAGTATACCGAGCACCTCAAGCGCACTCTCTCCATCGTTCCCGATCTCATGATCGACGACGGCGGTGACCTTACCGCCCTGCTCCACGGGGAGTGCCGCGACTACGGCCGCAACCTCATCGGCGGCGCCGAGGAAACCACCACCGGTATCCACCGCCTCTTCGCCCGCCAGGCCGCAGGTCTGCTGGATTATACCATGATCGACGTCAACGATGCCGATTGCAAGCATCTTTTCGACAACCGCTACGGCACCGGCCAGTCCACCCTGGACGGCATCATGAACACAACCAACCTCATCATTGCCGGCAAGACGGTGGTGGTGGCCGGCTACGGCTGGTGCGGCAAGGGCATTGCCATGCGCGCCAAGGGCATGGGTGCGGTGGTCATCGTCACCGAGATCGATCCCGTGAAGGCCATCGAGGCGGTGATGGACGGCTTTACCGTAAAGACCATGGACGAGGCCGCTCCTCTGGGCGATCTCTTTATCACCGTCACCGGCTGCTGCGATGTCATTCGCCGGGAGCATTTCGCCGTCATGAAGGATGGTGTTCTGCTGTCCAACAGCGGCCACTTCGACGTGGAGGTGGACAAGCGCGCCCTGGCCGATATGGCTGAAGAGGTGTGGGAGCGCAAGCCCAACATCACCGGCTACCGAATGCCCGACGGCCGCATTCTCAACCTGCTGGCCGAAGGCCGCCTGGTGAACCTTGCCGCCGGCAACGGTCACCCCGCCGAAATTATGGATATGTCCTTCGCCATCCAGGCCAAGAGCCTGGAATACCTGGCCAAGACCCGCGGCACCCTGGAGAAGCGCGTCTACGCCGTGCCTCGTGAGATCGACGTGGAAGTCGCCGCCATCAAAGCCGCCGCCCTCGGCGCCGGCATCGATGTCCTCAGCGAAGAGCAGAAGGCATATCTGGAGAAGTGTGAATAAAAGACCTTGGGGAGGGGCTTTTTGAAAAAAGCCCCTCCCTTTTGCGACGTTTGGCCGGTTCCCGGCCAAACTCAACGGAAAGGCGACACGTCGCCTTTCCCAACCCC
>JAFTUB010000041.1 GCA_017466495.1 Clostridia bacterium | reverse complement strand
CGATGCGGTTGAGCCGCGCGGTGGGATCTCCGTCATCGTCAGGGGCAAGGTCGCTCACCAGCTCGGCAATGTCCGCCACCTCATAGCGGCAGTTTTCCAGCCGCTGGGCCAGGGCATCGGCTTCGGGAACCACGTCGGCGATCTGCCGCATGGCAGACAGGGCGCGGTCAAGCAGGGCAACCGCCGCCCCCTTCTCGGCCTGGGACAGAATCCGTGCCGTCAGGGAAACATGGCGGGATATTTTTTCAATATTCTGCAGACGCAGGGATTCGGCGGTGAGCTTTTCCTCTTCCCCCACCACCGGTTTGACTGCGTCAATGTCAGCAATCTGATAGGCAAGCATTTCGGCACGCCGTGCCTTCTCCGCCCCGTCCAGGGAAATGGCGTTCAGGGCATGGCGGGCGGCCTGCAGGGCTTCATAGCATCGGCCGTACTCGGCACGCCGGGCATCGTTGCCCGCATAAGCATCCAAAAGGGAGAGATGCGCGGCCTTCTGCAGGAGGGTCTGTCCCTCATGCTGACCGTTGATGCAAAGCAGAATGCGGCCGATCTCCCGCTGCAGGGCCAGGGTAATGCTGCGGCCGTTGAGACGGGTCTGGGAGCGGCCGTCTGCGGTCACCGTTTTCTGCAGGAGCAGGCCGCCCTCCTCATCGGGGGCAACCCCAAGCTTGGCCAGCGCGGCGACAGACTCCCCGTCCAGCCCGCAGAACATAGGCTCCACCACAGCGCGATCGGCGCCGGTACGGATGAGATCGCGGCTCGGTCGGTTCCCCAACAGCAGATTGATGCTGTCCAGGATTACCGATTTACCGGCCCCCGTCTCTCCCGTCAGTACGGTAAAGCCGGGTGTCAGATCCACGTCCAGCTGCCGGATCACCGCCATATTTTCAATGTGCAGGGATGCAAGCACCCGCTCCACCTCCTTACATCATTTGAATCATGGACTTGATCTTCTCGCAGGTCTGCACGGCCACCTCGGCGTCGCGGATCACTACAATAATGGTATCGTCCCCTGCAACACAGCCGAGAATCTCGTTGGACTTGATGCTGTCGATTCCCGTTGCAACGGCGTTTGCCATGCCCGAGGCGGTTCGGATAACCACGATATTTCCCGCGCAGTCCACTCCGGTAATGGATTCCACCAGGGCGCTGTTGAAACGGGTATTCACGGCAGTCTCAGCCATGGCGGGGCGAACATATTTGTATGTTCCCTCCCCCGTCATCACCTTGGACAGCTTCAGCTCACGGATGTCCCGGGAGATGGTGGCCTGGGTAGCGGGATAGCCCGCCGCCTGAAGACGCTCAATGAGATTGTCCTGGGTCTCGATATCGTACTGCACGATCAGCTCAAGAATTTTATCCTGTCGTCTGTTTTTCATCGGTCCTCCTCCGTCATTTTCCGCCGCTGAGCTTCTGTCTCAGGGTCATGTAAAAGCTGCGTTCCTTCACACGAAGCAGCTTGGTTGTCCGCTCGGCGCGGACAACGCGGACGCAGTCACCGCGGCGAAGCTCAAAATTGGCCTTGCCGTCCACAGTGAGATAGAGCATTTTCTCCCGCTCGCATATGTTCTTTGCTTCCAGCACGGCGTCATCGGGGAAGATCAGTGGCCGCGCGGTAAGGCTGTGGGAGCAGATGGGGGTCACACAGATGCAGCGCTGGCGAGGATCGATGATGGGGCCTCCCGCCGACATGGAGTATGCAGTGGATCCCGTGGGGGTGGCAAAAATCAGTCCGTCCGCCCGGTAGGTGGAGAGAACGGTGCCGCCTTCGTAAAGCTCAAGATCCACCAGCCGTGCCACAGAGCCGTTGGTGATCACCGCATCGTTGAGGGCGTAGGCCACCGTCGCGGGCTCTTCACTGCCTCCCCGCAGAATCTCCACCTTGAGCATACTGCGCTCGTCTACCTGGTAGTTCCCACGCACAATGCCGTCAAGGAGGTTCAGTTCGTCCATCTCAATCTCGGCCATATAGCCCAGGCGCCCGAGGTTAACCCCTACCACAGGGACACCCTCGGGAGATGCGAGCCGGGTTCCTTCCAGGATACTCCCGTCTCCCCCAAGCACTACCAGCAGGTCAACTCCGCGGCAGAGAGCGGAATAGGGCACAAAGCGCAGGCCGCGGCGATTGCGGACAAGCCGCTGAACCCGCTCCCGGTTTTGCGCCGCCACATAGATCTCGCACCCCAGCTTCTGCAGATGGTCGATCACCGAAACGGCGCAGTTGGCCTTTTCGTAAATATTAAAATTGGTTTGCAGCGCGACTTTTTTCATCATCACGGGCAAAATCCTTTCTGTTATTGTCGTGTTTGGCCGGCATCCAGCCACCGTCGGATATCGGCAGGCTTGGGCGGGCACACGCTGTCCGTCGTCCGGCGCAGGCAGGCCAGATACTCACGGTTTCCGTCGCCGCCGTCAATGGGGGAACGGATCAGGCCGTCCACCGCGAACCCGCACTCGGCGGCACAGGTCAGCACGCGAAGGATTGCCGCCATGCGGTCGGCTTCACGGCGCACAATGCCGCCGTGGCCAATCGCCTCGCGTCCCGCCTCAAATTGGGGCTTGATCAGAGTGATCAGCCGGCCCTCTCCGGTCAGGAGCGGGACAAGGCCCGGCAGGATATAGGTCTGTGAGATGAAGGAAACATCCATCACAGCCATGTCGTAAGGGGGGCACAGGGGGGCCGCCGAGAGATCCCTTGCATTGCAGTGCTCAAGGCAGAGCACCCGGGGATCGGCGCGCAGGGTGGGATGCAGCTGCCCTTCCCCCGCATCAAGGGCGGTAACGTGCACCGCGCCCTGCTGCAGCAAACAATCGGTAAATCCCCCGGTGGAGGCGCCGATATCCAGGGCGCGGAGTCCCGCGGGGGAAACCCCGAAGGCTTCCAGCGCGCCGGCCAGTTTCAGCCCGCCTCGGCTGACATAGGGCATGGGGTTGCGCACCTCCACTTGGTGCTCCCCTTCATCCACCTGCTCGGCCGGGCGGCGAATCTGTCTGCCATCCAGGTAGACATTCCCCCGGGCAATGGCAGCCTGGGCCATACTCCGGGAGGAAAAATGACCGCCGCCGACCAGATAAAGATTAGCCCGCATCACCGCACTACCCACATGATCAGGGAAATTGCGATTCCCAGCAGAGATCCCATGGCTACCTGGAAGGGGGTATGTCCCACCAGCTCCTTGAGGCCGGTATTGACCTCCTCGGGCTTACCCGAGAAGATCTCATTCATCATTTTATTGATCAGCTTGGCCTGCTCTCCCGTTTCCCAGCGCACACCGGATGCATCCCGCATCACAACCATGGCGACAACAAAGGAAATGGCAAGCTCAGCGGAGGCAAAACCGTACTGCAGTGCGCACCCCGTTGCCAAGGCACAGACAGTGGCCGCATGGGAACTGGGCATGCCTCCCGATGCCACCAGCATCCGCAGATCAAAGCGGCGGGTCTGAAACAGGTTGGTGAAGATCTTCAGCACCTGTGCCACACACCAGCCCAGGACTGCGCAGACCAGGGGAAAATTGGACAAAATCGCGTCAAACGTGTACATATCGTATTCCTTCACTTCCCACGCCGTTATGACTGGCGTTCAAGAAGATAATCAGCCAGGTCAAGCAGGATCTCACTGCCGGGGTAGGCGGCAATAGAAGCCTTGGCCTTTTCTGTAAGCTCGGCGGCGCGGGCCTGTGCCTCGGTCACCGACATGAAATGCATGAAGGTTGTCTTTCCCTGCTCGGCATCGCTGCCGATGGGCTTGCCCAAAAGGGCTTCATTGCCGATGCAGTCCAGGATATCGTCAACAATCTGGAAGGCCAGGCCGATATTTTCGGCATAGGCAGAGGCGGCCGCGGCACGGTCGTCCTCCTCCGGTACGCCTGCGGCCAGGCATCCCAAGAGGGCTGCGGCCCGGATCAGCGCACCGGTCTTGCAGGCCTGCAGCTTCCGCAGCTGTTCCATGGTCATGGGGTGTTCCTCTCCCCACATATCCATCACCTGTCCGCCGATCATGCCGTCTGTTCCGGCCGAGCGGGCCAGCAGCTTGACCGCCGCCAAGGCGATGGCCGGGTCGACCTGCGCATTGTTCGCCGCCGTCTCAAGGGCGCGAATGGACAGGGAGTCCCCCGCCAGCAGGGCCAGCGCCTCACCGTATACCACATGGTTGGTGGGCTTGCCCCGACGCAGGTTATCATTATCCATACAGGGGAGATCATCGTGGATCAGCGAGAAACAGTGCATCATCTCAATGGCGGCCGCAAAAGGAAGCGCGGCCTCGGGATCACCGCCGAAGAGGCGGCAGAACTCGATAACAAGGAAGGGCCGGATCCGCTTCCCTCCGCCCAGCACGCTGTAACGCTCGGACTCCTGGATGCGGCCGTAGTCGGGATCATTGCCCGACAACAAAGCGGCAAGATGCGTCTCAGCCGCAGCAGAATTTTGGCGCAATGCCTTCATCAGTTGCTCGGTCATGCCTTCGGACCTCCGAAATCAGTCTCGGTCATACTGCCGTCGGGGGCGGCCTGCAGAAGCTTGATCTTCTGCTCCGCCTCATCCAGGCGGCGGTTGCAGAGCTTCACCAGAGAGATCCCCTCCTCGAACAGGGAGAGAGAGGTATCCAGGGGCGCCTGCCCCACCTCCAGGGCGCGGACGATCTCTTCCAGACGCGCAAGGGCGGTCTCAAAGCTTTGGGTGGTTTGATTTTCGGTCATGGGTTATCCTCCGAAATTGATTCATTCATGGGCTCATGTCTTGGGGAGCGGGGTCAGGGCGGTCACATTCGCCTGTGCCTCACCGTCGCTCAGCCGCAGGGTGATGGGCTGGCCGATTTCCAGCTGGTCAACCCGGCTCAGAAGCTCACCGTTCTCAGCAAAGGCGGCCGAATAGCCACGGCCGAAGATGGCCAGGGGATTGAGGGCATCCAGCTTCACCGCCCGCTGTGCCAGGTCCGCGCGGCAAGCGTTCATCTTTACCTGCACCGCGCGATCCAGCTTTTCGCTCAAATATACGAGATTCATGCGGCGGTCATCCAGCATGGCTGCGGGAGCCGAGAGCACCCTAGCACCGGAAAAATAGCGCACCGCCTGGCGGCGCTGTTCGATCTGCCGCCCAAGCAGCAGTTCCATTCGCCCTACAATATTGTTGATCTTACGTTTGAGCTCGGCCGTCTCGGGCACCGCCAGTTCGGCAGCAGCCGAAGGCGTAGGTGCGCGGCGGTCGGCCACAAAATCGCAAATAGTAAAATCGGTTTCATGCCCCACCGCCGAGATCACAGGCAAGTCGGATGCCGCGATGCAGCGGGCAAGACCCTCGTCATTGAAGGCCCACAGGTCCTCAATGGAACCGCCGCCGCGGCCGATAATCACCACATCCACATTCCGCGCGGCGTTGAAATATTGGATTCCCGCAATCAGCTGAGGGGGGGCATCACTGCCCTGCACCAGGGCGGGATAGAGCAGGATCTTGGCATAGGGAAAACGGCGGCCGATGATATTGATCATATCCCGGATGGCCGCGCCGGTGGGAGACGTAATGATCCCGATCCGCGTGGGAATTTTGGGCAGGGGCTTCTTGCGGGACTCGGCAAACAGTCCCTCGGCCTCCAGCTTTTTCTTCAGCTGCTCAAAGGCGAAGTAAAGCGAGCCAATGCCGTCGGGCTCCATATCATCGGCGTAGAGCTGATACTGACCGTCCCGCACAAAAGCAGAGATGCGGCCATGTACCACCACCTTCATACCGTTCTCCGGCACAAAAGGCAGCTTCGATGCGGATGCCCGGAACATCACCGCCTTCAGCAGACTTCCCTCATCCTTGAGGGTGAAGTAAAAATGCCCGGTTTTATAGTGATTGGTAAAGTTGGAGATTTCCCCCTTGATGTAAACACTGCGGAGAAAATCCGCCCCTTCAATGAGGGTTTTGATGCAGGTGTTGAGCTGGGTTACCGTCAGCACGTTGCGGCGATCGGTGCGCATTTCATCCATTGACGGACACCTCCCCGTGTTCTGCCGCACGCCAGCCTAAGAGAGCTACCCCCGCCGCATTGTCGGCGGAGAAGGCGGGCTCGGCAAAATAGGCGTTCCCCTTTGCCCCAAGACGGGCTTGGAGCATTCGGTTGCTCATCACACCTCCGCCGAAGACAATGGGAATCTCGGGGAAGCGCAGGCGAAGATCATCCCGCATTGCCTCAAGGGTGCGGGCAACAAATTCCATGACAAAGGCCGCGGTGACGGCACGGTCACCGGTCTTCTCAAACAGCGATGCTGCCATATTCTCTGCCCCCGACAGATTGCAGCGGCAATCCTTGACCGAGATGCGGGGACGGGGAACCTGACGGAGATCGGCCTCAGCGGCAAGTGCCTCCAGGGCCGGGCCGCAGGGAAAACGAAGCCCCAGCATCACACCGACCCGGTCGATGAGCTGTCCCGCATTGATGTCGGCAGTCTCGCCCACCAGCTCCACCCCGAAGGATGTGCCCGCGGGACGGACAAAAAGCACCTCGGTGGTGCCGCCCGACACATGGAAGGCGGCAAACTCACCGTCAAGCAGCGACTCGGCCCCCGCCGAGTAGACAGCGGCCATAATGTGCCCGTTTTGATGGGAAACGGGGATCATCGGTTTGCCGTAAGCGGCACAGAGGGCAGAAGCCACCGCCTCACCGGCCAGGAAACAGGGCATATAAGAGCCCTCTTCGTCCCGTGGCTTGGTGGAGCAGGCTACCGCCGCCACCTCTCCTTCGGCTAAATAGGGTGCAAGCTCAGCCATCAGTGAAGGAAAATTCCGCACATGGGCAAACACCGCATCGCTCTGCCGAAGCCCCCGCTCCCCCTCCCGTACAGGCAGGGGACGCTTGAGGTTGGCAATGATCCGTCCGTCGGCACAAACTGCCGCAGAAGTGGTATAATTGCTCGCGTCAACGCCAAGATAAAGGCGCTTCATTTTCTCGCCTCTTCGGACAGGGCATGGAGGATACCGTTAACAAAACCGGGAGCGCGCTCGTCTTCGTAGCGCTTGGCCAGCTCAACGGCCTCATTGATCACCACATTGCGGGGGATCTCGGGCATATAGAGCAGCTCATAGGCGGCAAGACGCAGGATGTTGCGGGCAATCCGCGACATCCGCTCGGGCTTCCATGTGCCCGAATATGCGGCGATCTTTCCGTCCAGCTCCTCACGGTGCGTGCAGACACCGTAGTATGCTGCGGAGATGTAGGCATCGGCTTCAACGTCAATCTCGCGGTTTTCCACCGAAACGGCAAACACCGTCTCGGCATCGGAATCCTTCTGAAATTCACATTCGTACAAAAGCGTAAAAACAACGTCCCGTGCTTCTTTTCTGGTCATGATAATCCTTTCCGCAGACCGCGGTTTTTTCTGCAAATCTGCGTTTTTTGCATAAATATCCATAATATATGTATTATATCTCTTTTTGTGCGAAATGTCAAGGAATATTGAAATATTTTCGCCCTCTTCTCCCACGGAGAGGCACAATTCCTTTGTCAATACCGAAAAGTTCCGAAATCGGGAAAATCCGCAAAAAAGTTACAGAATAAACTTGCTTTTTGCCTGCAAATGTGGTATGGTATATGCGTATTTCCATGAAATAATTTCACCAAAGAGGTTTAATATGAATACACACCCCATCAAAGCGCTCCTGAATGCGTCCTGCCGCATTTACGCCGTCTGCACCGTTTTGCTCTGCCTGGTCATTCTCCTGTTTGGCGGGGATGAGCTGGTGGTGGCTCCCCTGCCCTTCATTCTGCTCTTTCCCTTTGCCTTTTGACTCGCCTGGGCAAACAGCATCCTGTGGGGCGAAAGCTTCTCCGGCGGGATTCGTTTCCTCCTGCATTTCCTCTTGGTCACAGCAGGCGTTGTCTTCTTCCTCATGCTGCCCGCGGGAACCTTCGCCTCGGGGCGATCGGCTTTGGTCATGGTTTCCCTGTATTTGCTGACCTATGGCATTCTCATGATTGTGATCGCGCTGATCCGTCGGATGCTCCTGCGCAAAAAAGAAGCGGAGGAAATCTGAACTCTGCAGAATTGAACCAAAAAACGCAAAACCCCTTGAAAACCTCGTCAAAACGTGATATAATTAATTGGTTAAACTGTTTTCATTACCCGCCCGTGCTGCCTCACCGCGCAGACCGTGCGGAAATCGGAGGTATAGAATGAAGGAACACGAATATTTCGATAATTCGCTTTTTATGAAGCTGGTATGCATTCTCGCAGCCATTGCGTTGGTCTGCGTACTTGTTTTTGTACTGGTAGGCGCCATCAACGGCGGCGGGCCGGACAATCCCGAGGAAACCGACAGCTATGAGGAGTGGACCTTTGCCCCCGATTCCGGTACTGCTGCCCCGGTAACCACCGCTGCGCCCAATACCACCGTCGCTCCCGATACCACGGCTG
>JAFTUB010000040.1 GCA_017466495.1 Clostridia bacterium | reverse complement strand
CGCGGGGGTATACCTCGGCCAGGGCATCCCGATATGCAGCCTTGACCGCAGGCAGGTCGACACAGCGGTCATCCCCGAGGATCCGGCTCACCACCCGCAGGACGTTGCCATCGATGGCAGGCGTGGGTTGTCCGAAGCAAATGGAGGAAACCGCTCCGGCAGTATAATCCCCGATCCCGGGGAGAGCGCGGATGGCGGCATAGTCCCGGGGAAAATTCCCTCCGTGCTCGGTCATGATCACCCGGGCAGCCCGGCCAAGCTGGCGAGCGCGGCTATAGTAGCCGAGCCCTTCCCACAGCTTGAGCAGATGGGTCTCCTCCGCCGCAGCAAGGGCGGCGATGTCGGGAAATTCGGCGAGAAAACGGGCATAGTATCCCCGCACCGCCTCCACGCGGGTCTGCTGGAGCATGATCTCGGATACCCACACATGATAGGGATCGCGGTCATGCCGCCATGGCAGATCCCGGGCGTTTTCGGCATACCAAGGCAGCAGAAGTTCAGGAAGGTGAGAAAGTGCATCATTCATCAAGGAAAAAACCTCCGTAGCGCACGTTCCTCTCTCATCAGCTCCGTCTGCGGCCAAGATAAGCCCCCAGAATCGAGAGCGCCGCCGTAGCACCGTGAAGTGCCGCCGAAAGCCCGCCCGACAAGGATGACGGCACGGACATGGCCGGAAGAAAGGACAGTGCGGTATAAATCAGAAATACAAGGACAGCCGCGAACAGGCCGCAGAGCAGCACACGGCGGCCATGCAGGCGAACGGTAAGCAATCCCGCACCAAACGCAATCAGAGCAGATATTCCATAGCCCATGGGCCTGACCAGCGGAGTTGGGTCATCCCCCGATAGCGCGGCGGCCGTCACGATCAGGAGCAGGATTCCCCCGAAACAGGCGGCGAAAAAGGCACCCTTGAGTGCGGAGAGCAGTAAGTGCCCCATCCCTCTCCCATCGGTGGGCTCGCTGCGGTGTGCGGTACGTTTTTTCTTCTTCATTGCAAAATCCCCCTTACGGCATCATAGTAGACGGTATGCGCCGCAAGGGAGATTTATGCAGGTATGCAATTATTTCTGTGCGTCCTCAGCGTGAACGTCCACCTGACGGACAGCCCACTTGTGGATGCGGATCTTGGTGCGGTCGCGGGTGGTCTCAATCACCAGGGTCTGGGACTCTTCATGGATCGAAATAATGGCACCGATAACACCGCCGATGGTGGTGATCTCGTCGCCGACCTTCAGGGCGTTGCGCATGGCATTAGTCTCGCGCTCCTGCTTTTTCTGGGGGCGGATCATGAAGAAATACATAACTGCCAGCATCACCACGATCATAATGATCATGCTGATCGAACTTGCAGGGCCTGCGGCGGGATTGGCTGCAGCATCAGCAGCTTCCGCGAGAAGGAAAGGGGAAAACATGGGCAATAAACCTCCGTTGATTTTCTGTTATGGTACTATTATATCGTAATTTCACCGAAAAAGCAATAGGCTTTTTCCAAAAGTGGGAGAAATCAGTCGCTGTCCTCTTCCTCGGCCGGGATAGTTTGATACTGCACCGCTTTCTTGGGGCGCACCCCGGACAGGGGGTTCTGCTCCATGGCCTGCTCCATCTGCGCATCACTGATATGGGTATAGATCTGGGTGGTATTCAGCTGCGCGTGGCCCAGGATATCCTTGAGCACCCGCACATCCACCTGGCCCGACTGATACATCAGTGTGGCGGCGGTGTGACGAAGCTTATGTACCGAATAGTGGCGGCTCTCCAGTCCTGCCTTATCCAGGTATTTATAAACCATCCACTGCACAGTTTTAGCGCTGATCCGCTGATGGCGGTTTGAGAGAAAGAAGGCCGGTGTCGGGGCAGCCGTCGTCTCTTTGGGCAAACGATGGGGCAAGTATTCCTGCATCGCTGAGCGGCAGGCATCATTGAGGTAGATAATTCGCTCCTTGTTTCCCTTACCGATGACGCGCATGGACCGGAACTCCCGGTCGACGTCATTGAGATTGATCCCCACCAGCTCGGAAAGACGCAGTCCGCAGTTGAGGAAAAGGGTCACAATGGCGTAGTCCCGCTCACGGGTGGGGGACTCGGTATCTGCCGCGATGGTATTCAGGAGCATGAGGCTCTCCTCAAGGGAAAGCACCTTCGGCAGAGTCTTCTTTGGACGCGGCGACTCAATATCGGCGGCGGGATTGCGCTCAATCAACCCGCGTTTGACGGTGAGGTACTTATACAGCGCCTTGATGGCCGAGAGTTTTCTTGCCTTGGCCGCCCACAGATTCGCCCGCACATCCGAGGTGTACATCATAAATTCGTAGATCTGCTCAGCCGTGACGGCGGCAATCTCCTCCAGGGTGATATCCCGGATATCCAATTCGCAGAAGGCATCCGAGGCAGGATCGATCCCCTGCTTTTTCGCCCGGAGAAAACGGAAAAAAGTGCGCAGATCCAGGACATATTCATTGACTGTCTTGGGAGAGCAGTTCTGAATTACCGCTTTGTAACGTGCAAAATCTGCCACCGCCGAGGGCATAGTGGCCAGGTCAACGGTATGCTGCACGGATGGATTCCTCCTTTGCGCTGGATGGATTTGGGATCAAAGATAGGCAATCAGCTCATCCAGCGAGCTGACATTGATCTCGGCTCCCACCTTCACGGGATCATAAAAACCGTCAGGGTCGAAAAGGCAGCCGTGCATTCCCGCATTCTGGCCGGCGTGAACGTCAATATCCCGGTCGCCGATCATAAGGGACTCGGACAGCACCAGATTGTTCCGCTCGCAAAGCACCAGCAGTGCGGTGGGATCCGGCTTGAGAGGATAGTTTTCATTTGCCGTCATGAGGTCGACAAAATGCTCCTCAATCCCCATACAGCGCAAATATTTCTGTACCTCTCCCCCCGAATGGGTGTAGATATAGCACCGCACACCGCGTTCACGGGCAGCGGCAAGGAGGGGCAGCAATCCGGCGCAGGGTTGGATCAGCTCTTCGGTGTGGGCAAGACGGTATTCCCGCAGTTCGGCGCGCATGGTATCTGCAGGCACCAGGTGATCAAAAGTCTGCGCCATATGGGCAAAGGTGACCTTCAGCGCCGCCATGGTCTCGGCAGGATCCACGTGAAAACCGCGGGCAGTCAAAGAAGCCTGCACGCCTGCATTGAAGACGGGGTATGTATCCCCCACGGTGCCGTCAAAATCAAAAATCAGATTTTTATACATGTTCCATCTCCTATGTGATAAAACAACAAACGTCTGCCCGGCGAACTGCCGCGGCAGACGTCTGCTTTTTTCATTATTTCTTGGGTTTCTGAGGCCCGTAGGAAGGGGTGGACTTCTTCTTTTCGCCGGGAGCGGAAAAACCGAACAGCCCCATCAAGCGGAAATTGTGCAGTCCTGCGAAATAGCTCAGCGCAGCAGTAAGCAGAGCGGGAAGGATGATCACAAGATAGGAAATCCCATATACGTTGAGGGGATTTCCCGCAACATCAAGGGTAAGCAGGCCGGTGTACATACCTTCCAGCAGCAGGGCGATGAACTTCGACACCGCAACGGTGTTCCCTGCCCACTCGTGTGCCGCGGCAAAGGGAGTGAGCCCCAGGATCAATGCGGCAAGAATAAAGTTGGGAATGTTGGCAAGCAGCGACATCATCAGACCTCTCAGGGGTGCTGCCTTAGCACGCCCCGCATCCACGCGGATTTTATCGGCAGCACCGACCTCCCAGGTCATGGTATAAATGAGAAACAGATAAAAAAGCACGGCGAATATACTGCAGACCAGCTGAAGTGTGGTGTTCTCGGTTTTACCGGTTGCAATTGCCAGCGTCAAGCCAAAAAGTGCAATGGCAAACTGATTGATGAACATCTTCACCACGCTGTAGGAATATCCGCGCCAAAATCCAATGAAGGATCCCTTCATAAAAATACAAATCTCCTTCCGGAACAAGAATGTTTTCTACCGGAATTATACCAAATTCAACGGGTAAATGCAAGGCATTCCATACAAAATTTACACTTTGTCAAAGATATCTGACAATTGACGTCACGAGCTTTCGATGTCCCTGACACTGCATTCCCCAGTGGAAACTGTACGGCATACACCGTCTGCATCCCGCACGATCAAACGGCAGCGGTCATCAATCCCCTCCACAAATACCCGCTCTCCGCCGGGGAAAAGGGTCACTTCTCTGCCCAGCACCAACGATCTTCGGCGATATTCGGCAAGAAAATCGGTCTCGGGGAGGCGGGAGAAAATCTCCTCACAGTGGGTCAGCAAGGCAGCACAAAGGGGGGGACGGATGTCATCCCCGTCACGCACTGCAAATAGAGGTGCCGCCACCGATTCCAGCTCCGCTGGATAGCCTTTGTCGGGCGCGTAGACATTGATGCCGATTCCCACAATTACCGCAGAGAGTCTTCCCTCTCCGGTCAGAGTGGATTCGGGAAGAATTCCCCCCACCTTTCGCCCGTTCAGCAGAAGATAGTTGACCCATTTTATGCCGACAGAGATCCCGCACACCTCTTCAATCGCTTCGGCAGCAGCTGCGGCCGCGGCAGGGGTGAAGAGCAATCCATCCGCCGCGGATAGCTCCGGGCGAAGCAGCATACTGGCATACAAGCCGCAATGCGGTGGCGAGAAAAAGCTGCGGGTCATTCTGCCCCGCCCTGCCGTTTGCTGCTCGGCAATGAGTACAGAACCCGCGGGAAGGCCGGCGGCCATGGATTTCATGCGGGTATTGGTGGAATCCACGCACTGCTGCACCTCAAGATGCCATAATGAATCGGCAGGAAGATACCGGGCAATCCCGGCGGCGGTAAGCTGAGACATGGCGCGCTTCCTTTCGTTTGGATTTTGAGGTTATTATACCATGGTGCGCCCACCTTGTCAATGCGGCATCGGCGATATGGATTTTTCTGTTTCAAGGCGGGTATTTTTGCAAATTTTGCTGGACATTGGGGATATTATATGGTATAATGATAAAATAGAATACTTGTCGAAAGGATGTGGATAAATGCGAATCCGCAATCTATATCGCGGAAGTTGGCTGTCCAACTGCTATCTGGTCAGCGAAGGCAGCGATGCCGTGGTCATTGATCCCTCATCTTCCGCCGAGGAAATTGCCGCGATTCTGACCGAAGCGGGTCTGACTCTGCGGGGTATTCTCCTTACTCACGGCCATTTCGATCATATTCTCTCCCTTGACACCTTGCGGGACGCCACAGGAGCCTGCGCTTATCTCCATCGTGGGGACGGAGATTTTCCCGCTGATTCCGGAAAAAGCTGTTATCTCGGCTTTCTCGGACGGGATATCCGTCACCGCGCCCCTGAAGTGCTGTTGGAGGGCGGCGAGGTGCTGACCTTCGGTGCGCTGACCTTTCAGGTGATTCACACACCGGGACACACCGGCGGCTGTGTCTGCTACCGCTGTGGAGATTCGCTATTCACAGGAGACACCATCTTTGCCGAGGGGTATGGCCGCACCGATCTCCCCGGGGGAAGCTGGACCGCCCTGCAGGAGTCCCTGTCAATGCTGACCGGAATGCAGAATGAGGGGCTGACCATTTATCCCGGCCACGGTCCCGCCTGTCCGCTGGCCGAGGCTGCCGCCCGGCTTTGAATCAACAAATCAAATTTCTCACATAAAGGATTGAAACAACATGGACTACAACCGTTTAGCCGAACTACTCTTCCCCAATGTCACCGCAACGCCTGCGGAGATTGAGGCGCGTTATCCCGCCCGCAACCTCCCCGAAGGTGCAAAGGTGACCCGTTTTGCCCCCAGCCCCACAGGATTCGTTCATCTCGGCGGCCTGTACGGTGCCACCATTGATGAGCGTCTTGCGCACCAGTCAGGGGGAGTTTTCTACCTCCGTATTGAGGACACCGATGCCAAGCGTGAAGTTGAGGGAGCAGCTGAAAAGCTGATCAGAACCCTCGCTCACTACGGTGTCGTGTTTGATGAAGGCGCTATTCTGGACGAAAACGGTAACATCACCGACCGCGGTGCATACGGCCCCTACAAGCAGAGTCAGCGCGGTCCCATCTACCACGTATTTGCCAAGAAACTGGTGGCTGAGGGCAAGGCATATCCCTGCTTTACCACGGAGGAGGAGTACGAAGAGCTGCAGGCCGTGGACAAGAAGGCAGAGGTGAAGTCCAAGGAATGGAGCGAAGCCGCCAACGAAGAGGCCCGTCAGCGCAAGCTGGCCATGCGCAGCTTCACCATGGAAGAAGTG